>NZ_JBXWRD010000012.1:0-101449 GCF_059612725.1 Ruegeria sp. YKSF070
CCTTCCGCGCGCAGCTGCACCGCGAACTTGCGCATTGCCGCAAGTACCAGCGCAATCTTCTTGGGGTGATGTGGAACGTATCCGGTCTCGGAGGAGACCTCGGACATCACAACGATATCGTGCTCACGATCCGCAGCAGCAAGCGCCGATAGACCCTTACTAAGTTGATCGCCTAGCACCAGAACAAGACGGGTTACCACGGAACCGGCTTTCCGGCCCAATCATAAAAGCCGCCGCTCTGTTCCAGGGTTAATTCGTCAATCACGCGCAACAGGTTCGATGCCGCCTCTTCCGGCGACACCGCAGGGTGGCGGACAAGGTATTTTTCGGTGAATGCCGTAGCCACCGTTCCGGGATGCAAGGCGACACACACCGCCTGCTTGTGGCTGCGCGCCAGCTCGATGGCAGCAGTTCGAACGATCTGGTTCAACGCCGCCTTCGAGGCACGATAGCTGACCCACCCACCCAGACGATTGTCACCGATCGACCCGACCCGCGCGGAAAGCGTCGCGAACACGCCACGTTTGTCTTTCGGCAAAAGACGAGCCGCCTCGCGCAGCACTAGGGCCGGGCCGATCGCGTTCAGGGCAAACTGGTCGGCCATCGCCCGAGCCGACAGCGCGCGCAGAGACTTTTCAGGCGCGGCTCCGTCGATCTCGAGCGCGCCTGTCGCCACTACTACCAGATCATACGGAGGATCGAGCGCCCGCAACAACCGTGCTGTTCCCTGATCATCGGTCAGGTCCAGCCCATCTGTGGAACGTGACACCCTGGTTACGGCAACGCCGCGCGCATCAAGTGCTGCCGCAATGGCGGCTCCGATTCCTCCTGTCGCGCCGATAACAAGTGCTTTTTCCATGTTTCCGCAGCTAGCGGAAACCACACCGACTTCAATATCGACCGGTCTTCGGGGCCTGCATTTTCGCCCTTCCCATTCCCGCGTGCACCGTTATAACCTTGACCCATGATCAACCGCGCAGACATATACCTGACCGGCAGCGCCATTTCTGGCGCCGCTCTGCGTGGCCTACTGATCCTAATCCGCCTCTGAGCGTGCCCTTTCGGCGCGCCCGCTCAGAGGAGGAGGCTTGCGCGCCATTTGGCTTAGGACAGATACGAAAGTTACCGACATGACCCATGCGACCGACCAAGACCGCGTCTTGATCTTCGACACCACCTTGCGCGACGGCGAGCAGAGCCCGGGCGCCACCATGACCCATACCGAAAAGCTCGAGATCGCCGAGATGCTCGACGAGATGGGGGTGGACATCATCGAGGCCGGGTTCCCCATCGCCTCGGAAGGCGATTTCAAGGCGGTGAGCGAGATCGCCAAACGTTCGAAAAACAGCCGCATCTGCGGGCTGGCACGCGCCAACTTCGCCGATATCGACCGCTGCTGGGAGGCGGTGAAACACGCCGAACAGAACCGAATTCACACGTTTATCGGGACGTCACCGCTGCACCGCGCCATTCCGAACCTGACCCAGGACGAAATGGCCGAGAAGATCCACGAAACGGTCAGTCACGCCCGCAACCTGTGCGACAACGTGCAATGGTCGCCGATGGACGCAACCCGGACCGAGTGGGATTACCTGTGCCGGGTGATCGAAATCGCGATCAAGGCGGGTGCCACCACCATCAATATCCCCGATACCGTGGGCTATACCGCCCCCGCCGAAAGCGCCGATCTGATCCGGAGGCTGATCGAAACGGTACCGGGAGCCGACGAAGTGATCTTTGCCACCCATTGCCACAACGACCTTGGTATGGCGACGGCCAACAGCCTCGCCGCAGTGGCAGGTGGCGCGCGCCAAATCGAATGCACCATCAACGGGTTGGGCGAACGCGCCGGCAACACCGCACTGGAAGAGGTGGTGATGGCGATGAAGACCCGCCACGACATCATGCCCTGGCATACCGGGATCGACACCACCAAGATCATGGCGATCTCGCGCCGAGTGGCGACCGTGTCCGGGTTCAACGTGCAGTTCAACAAGGCCATCGTGGGCAAGAACGCCTTTGCCCATGAAAGCGGCATCCACCAGGACGGGATGCTGAAGAACCGCGAGAACTTCGAGATCATGCGGCCCGAGGATATCGGTCTCTCGGGGACCTCGCTGCCGCTCGGCAAGCATTCGGGGCGCGCAGCGTTGCGCGACAAGCTCGAACACCTCGGCTACGAGGTCGGTGATAACCAGCTCAAAGACATCTTCGTGCGGTTCAAGGAACTGGCCGACCGAAAGAAAGAAGTGTTCGACGACGATGTGATCGCGCTGATGCGCTCGGGCGAGAATGCCGAACAGGACCATTTGCAGTTGGTGTCGATGAAAGTGATCTGCGGCACCGGTGGCCCGGCCGAGGCGACGGTCGAGATGGAGATTGACGGCAAGGATGTCAGCGCCACCGCACATGGCGACGGGCCGGTAGATGCCAGTTTCAAGGCGATCCGCGAGCTGCATCCCAACAAGGCACATCTGCAGCTCTACCAGGTGCATGCGGTGACCGAAGGCACCGACGCCCAGGCCACGGTCAGCGTTCGGCTGGAAGAGGACGGGATGATTGCCACCGGCGAGTCCGCCAATACCGACACGGTGGTGGCCAGCGCCAAGGCCTATGTCAACGCGCTTAACCGCCTGATCGTGCGGCGCGAGAAGGCAGGACCCGGAGCCGATACCCGCGAGATCAGCTACAAGGACCTGACCTGACGCCTTGATAGATCGGAATTCTGCAAGAATTCCGAAACGGAAAACTTCGTTTTCCGGGCCGTTTTCCGGCTCGGAAAACGGCGCCCCTCTCAGAGCTGGGCGAACAGGCCCGAAAGGCGCGTCGCCTCGTCGGCAAGCCCGAAGGGCGCATTGATCACGAACATGCCCGACCCGACCATCCGGTGTCCCTCGCGGGCGGGCGCAAAGCGGACCTCGTGCCGCAGGACCTTGGGCAGGTCCAGCCGCTCCAGCGCCGCCAGCATCACCTTGTGCCGCTCATCGGTCAGGATCGGGTACCAGAGCGCGATCACGCCCACATTCCACTTGCGATGCAATTGCGCGATCACCGCCGGTATCCGGTCATAGTCGGATTTCACCTCATAGCTGGGATCGATCAGCATCATGCCCCGCCGAGGCTCGGGCGGCAGCAGCGACTGCGCCATCTCGACCCCGTCCCGCCGGTAGACCCGTGCCGGATATCCCGCCATCGCCTGTTCCAACGCTGCGTGTTCCTGCGGATGCAGCTCGGCCAGGTGCATCATATCACCGGGCCGAAGCAGATGCGCCGCCACCAGCGGCGAGCCGGGATAGGCCATAGCGCCGTGATCCCTCCGCACAGCTGCCAGCACCCGCGTCATTGGATGGGCCGGATCGAACCATGCCGCCCCTTCGGCCCGGCCGATTCCGGCCCGCGCCTCGCCCGTGCGCACCGCCTCGGCCGCATCCAGGTGATAAAGTCCGCGCCCCGCATGCGTTTCCAGATAGCTCAGCGGCTTGTCCTTGCGCGTCAGATAGTCAAGCGCCACCGCCAGCAGCGCATGTTTCTGGACATCGGCCAGGTTCCCGGCATGATAAATGTGCTGATAAGATAGCATTTGCCTGTCCTGCCCCGCGTCATATGTCTCGGCGCGGCGGATTGGTGCTGACCCGCGCAGAATCGGCCCTTTTCCACAGTGCCTGCGCGCCCTATAAGTCAATCGGCCCCGAGCCGTCGAGTCGCGGGCAATCGCAACAATCGAGAAGAGCAGGATCAACCGCAATGGGGTTCTTTGACAATTTGAGTGGTCTGTTCGCAGCGGACATGGCCATCGACCTGGGAACCGCCAACACGCTGGTCTATGTCAAGGGACGGGGCATCATCCTGTCCGAACCCTCGGTGGTGGCCTATCACGTCAAGGACGGGGTCAAGAAGGTTCTTGCCGTGGGCGAGGATGCCAAGCTGATGTTGGGCCGGACCCCGGGCAGCATCGAGGCGATCCGCCCGATGCGCGAAGGTGTGATCGCCGATTTCGACACCGCCGAAGAGATGATCAAGCATTTCATCCGCAAGGTGCACAAACGCTCGACCTTCTCGAAACCCAAGATCATCGTCTGCGTCCCCCATGGCGCCACCCCGGTGGAAAAGCGCGCGATCCGTCAGTCGGTGCTGAGCGCCGGCGCCCGCCGCGCCGGGCTGATCGCCGAACCCATCGCCGCCGCCATCGGGGCCGGCATGCCGATCACCGACCCGACCGGCAACATGGTTGTCGATATCGGCGGCGGCACCACCGAGGTGGCTGTCCTGTCGCTGGGTGACATCGTCTATGCCCGCTCGGTCCGCGTCGGCGGCGACCGGATGGACGAGGCGATCATCAGCTATCTGCGCCGCCAGCAGAACCTGCTGGTGGGCGAAAGCACCGCCGAGCGCATCAAGACCTCGATCGGCACCGCGCGCATGCCCGATGACGGGCGCGGCCAGTCGATGCTGATCCGGGGTCGCGACCTGCTCAATGGCGTGCCAAAGGAGATCGAGATCAGCCAGGCCCAGGTGGCGGAGGCGCTGGCCGAACCGGTGCAGCAGATCTGCGAGGCGGTGATGACCGCGCTGGAAACCACGCCGCCCGATCTGGCCGCCGACATCGTCGACCGCGGCGTCATGCTGACCGGCGGCGGTGCGTTGCTGGGCGATCTTGACCTGGCCCTGCGCGAACAGACCGGTCTAGCGGTTTCGATTGCCGATGAAAGCCTGAACTGCGTCGCACTCGGCACCGGAAAGGCGCTGGAATACGAAAAGCAGCTGCGCCACGCGATTGACTACGACAGCTAAGCCGCGCAGGATCCGGGGGTAACTGGCGGTCTAGGCGGCTGCCATCCGGCGGCTCGGACGATTGGCGGAAAGGACCTCTTTGGCACGCGACCGCTCACAGCGCGAGGACTATGCCGGCCCCCTGCGCCGCCTGTTGCTCGGGGTTCTGCTGCTGTGCCTGCTGGGCATCTTTCTGGTCTGGCGTATCGACAGCCCACGCGTCGAACGCTTCCGCGCCCAGGTCGTCGACACGGTCATCCCCTCGATGGACTGGGCCATGGTGCCGGTCACCGGCACCATCAACCTGATCCGCGATTTCCAGAGCTATCAGCGGCTGAGCGAGCAGAACCGCGAGCTGCGCAGCGAGCTGCGCCAGATGCGCGCCTGGAAAGAGGCCGCGTTGCAGCTGGAACAGGAGAATGCCCGGTTGCTCGATCTCAACAATGTCCGGCTTGATCCGCGCCTGACCTATATCACCGGCGTTGTGATGGCCGACAGCGGCTCACCCTTCCGGCAGTCTGTCCTGTTGAACGTAGGCGCCCGCGACGGGATCGTCGACGGCTGGGCCGCGATGGACGGGATCGGACTGGTTGGCAGGATATCGGGCGTGGGCCAATCCTCGGCTCGGGTCATCCTGCTTACCGACGCGGCAAGTTCGATACCCGCCACCATACAGCCCTCGGGCCAGACGGCGCTGATCACTGGCGACAACACGGCGGCCCCGGTGGTGGATTTCCTGGAGAACCGCGAATTGGTCCGACCCGGCGACCGGGTCGTCACCTCGGGCGATGGCGGCGTGTTTCCCGCCGGTCTCTTGATCGGACAGGTGGCCGAGGACCGGACCGGGCGCCTGCGCGTACGCCTGTCGGCCGATTACGAACGGCTGGAGTTCCTGCGCGTGCTGCGCCATCACGGTACCGAGAAGATCGAGGATCACGGCGACGTGGTCGGCCCACCGGCCCCCGCCGCGCCCGATACCTCGGCGCTGACCACCCCAGCGGAGGCCACCGATGGATAGCCTCGCGCCCTCGCGCATCTGGGTGATGCGCCTATGCTATGCCGGTTTGGCGATGGTGATCCTGTTCTTTCACCTGCTGCCGCTCGATACCCTGCCAAGGGGCTGGGCGGCGCCTGACCTGCTGCTGGCGCTGACGCTGGCCTGGGCGCTGCGTCGGCCCGATTTCGTACCACCGCTGCTGATTGCGATCGTCATCCTGCTTGCCGATTTGCTGCTGCAACGCCCTCCTGGCCTGCTGGCAGCGTTGACGGTGGCGGGTGCTGCCTTTCTGCACAGCCGCTTCGGCGGACATGGTGAAACCGGGTTTGTTGCGGAATGGCTGGCGGTGGCCGTGGTGTTGATTGCAATCGCCCTGTTCTACCGGATCGTTCTAGCGATCACTTCGGTCGATCAGGCGCCGCTGTTCCTGATGGCCTCGCAACTGTTGCTGACCATCCTGATCTATCCGCTGGTGGCCGGGTCCAGCCAGGCGGTGTTCGGTGTGCGCCGCCTGACGCCAGCCGATGCCGAAGCACTGGGAGCCCGTTGAGATGAGACGGTCGGCGCGCGATATGGACAAGGTACAGCGGGTCCTGACCCGCCGCGCCCTACTGCTTGGCGGTGCACAGGCGGCCTTTGTCGGCGGACTGGCGATGCGCATGCGCTACATGCAGGTCGATCAGGCCGACCAGTTCCGCCTGCTGGCCGAGGAGAACCGGATCAATATCCGCCTGATCCCGCCAACACGGGGTGAACTGTTCGACCGCAACGGCGCCATCATCGCCCAGAACACCCCCTCGTACCGGATCGTCATGGTGCGCGAGGATGCGGGCGATGTGGATGAGGTGATCGAAAACCTGAAGAGGGTGATCCCGCTGGACCCCGAGGAACTGGACCGCGCCCTGGCCGAGATGCGCCGCTCGCCGCCATTCCTGCCGGTCACGCTGGCTGATCAGATCAGTTGGGAGCACATCTCGAAAGTGGCGGTGAACGCCCCGGCCTTGCCTGGCATCACGCCCGAGGTCGGCCTGACCCGAGTCTATCCGCAGGCCGGTGATTTTGCCCATGTGGTGGGCTATGTCGGCCCGGTCAGCGATTACGACCTGAGCCAGATCCAGGATCCCGAACCGGTGCTGCGCATTCCGCGTTTCCAGATCGGCAAGGTCGGGCTGGAGGCCAAACAGGAAGACCTCTTGCGTGGCAAGGCCGGCGCCAAACGGGTCGAGGTCAACGCCAACGGGCGCGTCATGCGCGAGCTGGACCGGCGCGAGGGCAAACCCGGCGCCGATCTGCAACTGACTGTCGACTCGGCACTGCAATCCTATGTGCAGGCCCGGCTGGGACAGGAAAGCGCGGCAGCAGTGGTCATCGACTGCGAAACCGGTGATCTGCGCGCCATCGCCTCGGCCCCCAGTTTCGATCCCAACCTGTTCGTGCGTGGTATCTCGGTGGCCGACTACCGCGGCCTGACCGAGGACCCCTATCGCCCGCTGGCCAACAAGTCGGTCCAGGGGGCTTATCCGCCCGGCTCGACCTTCAAGATGATCACCGCCATAGCCGCGCTCGAAGCCGGTATTACCAGCCCCGAGGAGACGGTCTATTGCCCCGGCTTCCTGGAGGTCAGCAACCGCCGCTTCCATTGCTGGAAACGCGGCGGCCACGGTCACATGAACCTGGAAGAGTCGCTGGAGCAGAGCTGCGACGTCTATTACTACGACGTGGCTCTCAAGGTCGGCATCGACAAGATCTCGGCCATGGCAGAGGAGTTCGGTATCGGCGTACGGCACGATATTCCGATGTCCGCCGTGGCGCGCGGGCTGGCCCCCAATCGCGACTGGAAAGCACGGGTGCACGGCCAAGACTGGCTGGTCGGCGATACCGCCAACGCCTCGATCGGACAGGGCTTCATGCTGGCCTCACCGCTGCAACTGGCGGTGATGACCGCCCGGATCGCCACCGGGCGCAAGGTGGCGCCCCGGCTGGTGAAATCCATCGACGGGGTCGAGCAGCCCTCGGGCGCGGGCGAGCCGCTGTCGGTGAACCAGGCCAACCTGCGCCGCCTGCGCAAGGGCATGTACGCGGTCAGCAACAATCGCCGTGGCACCGCCTATCGCAGCCGCATCCTGGCAGATGACAATCGGATGGCGGGCAAGACCGGCACCAGCCAGGTGCGCAACATCACCGCCGCCGAGCGTGCCGCCGGGGTGATCCGAAACGAGGACCTGCCCTGGGAGCGGCGCGACCATGCGCTGTTTGTCTGTTTCGCCCCGTACGATAACCCGCGTTTCGCAGTGTCGGTGGTGGTCGAACATGGCGGTGGTGGGTCCACCGCCGCAGCGCCTATCGCGCGCGACATCCTGCTTCAGGCACTTTATGACGGTTTTCCACCGCTCGAGGCCTATCCGGCCAAGGACCGCAGCCGGATCGAGGCGCAGCAAGAGCGGTTGCGCCGCGAGTTGCGCCCGGTGACGCGGCCCGAGGACAAGGACCGCGCATGAGCTATCTTGAGTATACAGTCAAATCGACGCCCAGCGGCCTGCGCAAGATCCTCTACATGAACTGGCCCCTGACGCTGCTGTTGATCTCGGTGGCCTCGGCCGGGTTCCTGATGCTATATTCCGTCGCCGGCGGCTCGTTCAGCCCTTGGGCCGAACCCCAGATCAAGCGGTTCCTGGCCGGGCTGGTGGTGATGACCGCTGTGGCGATGGTGCCGATCTGGTTCTGGCGCAACATGGCCGCCGTTGCCTATGGCGGATCGCTGGTGTTGCTGATCATGGTCGAGCTGTTCGGCGCCGTCGGCATGGGCGCCCAGCGTTGGATCGACCTGGGGTTCATGCGGCTGCAACCCTCGGAGCTGACCAAGATCACCCTGGTGATGGTGCTGGCGGCCTATTACGACTGGCTTCCAGGCAAGAAGACCTCGCGCCCGCTCTGGGTGCTGGTGCCGGTGCTGATCATCCTGGTCCCCACCGCGCTGGTGCTGAAACAGCCCGACCTCGGTACCGCCATCCTACTTTTGTCGGCGGGTGGGGCGCTGATGTTCTTGGCCGGGGTGCATTGGGCCTATTTCGCCGCCGTCATTGCGGCGGGCGTAGGACTGATCACAGCGGTGTTCAAAAGCCGTGGAACCGATTGGCAGTTGCTCAAGGATTATCAGTTCCGCCGCATCGACACCTTTCTGGACCCGTCCTCGGATCCGCTGGGTGCCGGCTATCACATCACCCAGTCCAAGATCGCGCTGGGTTCGGGCGGCTGGTCGGGGCGCGGCTTCATGCAGGGCACCCAGTCGCGGCTGAACTTCCTGCCCGAAAAGCATACCGACTTCATCTTTACCACCCTGGCCGAAGAGTTCGGTTTTATCGGCGGCATCTCTCTGTTGTCCCTCTATGCGCTGATCATCGCGTTTTGCGTGGTCACTGCGCTCGCTACCCGCGACCGGTTCTCGTCACTGGTCACGATGGGGATCGCAGTGAACTTCTTTCTGTTTTTTGCTGTCAACATGTCGATGGTCATGGGCTTGGCCCCGGTTGTTGGCGTGCCGCTGCCGATGGTCAGCTATGGTGGCTCGGCCATGCTGGTGCTGATGGTGGCCTTTGGCCTTGTGCACAGTGCCCATATCCACCGCCCCCGCTGACCCCCTGAAAGGATCTACCATGCCCGTCAATGTGCTCTTTTCCGCGCGCCCCGAGCTTTGGCCGATCTATCGACCGCTGATCGAAGGATACCTCTCAGACATGGGAGTGACCTTTGACCTGCGCAACGCATTCGCGCCGGAGGAGGTAGACTATGTCGTCTACGCGCCCAATGGCGGTCTGCACGATTTCACCCGGTTCACCCGGCTCAAGGCAGTGCTGAGCCTTTGGGCCGGGGTAGAGAGCATCGCCGGCAATTCCACCCTTGTGGTGCCTTTGGCGCGGATGGTCGATCATGGGCTGACCCAGGGCATGACCGAATGGGTGGTGGGACACGTGCTACGCTACCATCTCGGGATGGATGCCCATATCCACGGTCTGAAAGGCGACTGGCGTCACGACGTGCCGCCACTGGCCAGCCAGCGGCAGGTGACCATCCTGGGCCTCGGCGCGCTGGGAGAGGCCGCCGCCCGCGCCTTGACCGCGCTGGGCTTCCAAGTCACGGGGTGGAGCAGATCGCCTAAGGACCTGCCCGGCATCACCTGCCTGCATGGGCCGGAGGGGCTGGACCAAGCGCTGGCGGGCGCCGAAATCCTGGTGCTGCTGCTGCCCAGCACCGCCGCAACCGAAAACACGCTCAATGCCCAAACGCTGTCCCGCCTGCCCCGGGGCGCCCGCATCATCAATCCCGGGCGCGGGCCGCTGATCGACGACGACGCCCTGCTTGCCGCACTTGACAGCGGGCGGGTGGGCCATGCGACGCTCGATGTATTCCGCATCGAACCGCTACCCCGGGATCATCCCTATTGGGCACATCCCAACGTCACCGTCACCCCGCATATCGCCTCGGAAACCCGCCCTGAAACGGCGGCGCAGGTGATCTGCGAGAACATCCGCCGGGGCGAAAGCAGCGAAACGTTCCTGCACCTGGTCGACCGCACTCTCGGCTACTGACGGCCCCCCCTTCATTTCGCGAAAAATACTCCCGCCGCAGGCGAGATTTTTCGTCGAAAAATCTCAGGCCGCGATCAATCCGCGGCCTTTGAGCAGGGCCTCGACCCCCGGCAAGCGGCCCCGGAAGGCCAGATAGAGGTCCTCGGCCTCGCGTGACCCGCCGGTCGATAGGATATGTCGCTCCAGCGCCTCGGCCCGCTCAGGATCAAAGGCACCGCCCGCCTCCTCAAACGCGGCAAAGGCGTCGGCATCCATCATTTCGGACCACATATAGCTGTAATAGCCCGAGCTATAGCCGTCGCCGGCAAAGACATGGGCAAAATGCGGGGTAGCGTGCCGCATGCCGATGGCATGGGGCATGCCGATTTCCGCCAGCACCTCGGCCTGTTTCGCCATCGGATCGACCGGCGCCACCCCGTCGTGAAACGCGAGATCCACCAGGGCCGAGGCGACATATTCCACCGTCTGGAACCCCTGATCGAAATTGGCCGCGCCCAACACCTTTTCCAGCATCTCGGCGGGCATCGGCGCACCGGTCTCGGCATGGGTGGCGAACTCGGCCAGCACCTCGGGCACCTCCAGCCAATGCTCGTAAAGCTGGCTGGGCAGTTCCACGAAATCGCGCGCGACCGATGTGCCCGACACGCTTTCATAGGTCACATCCGACAGCATCTGGTGCAGGGCGTGGCCGAATTCATGAAACAGCGTGCGCGCATCATCATAGCTCAGCAGCGCCGGATCGCCCTTGGCGAAGTTGCAGACATTGATCACCACCGGCGCCTGGTGTCGCGGGAACTTCGCCTGCGCCCGCATCGCCGAGCACCAGGCGCCCGACCGTTTCGAACCGCGCGCAAAATAGTCACCTATGAAGACGGCCACATGCCGGCCGTCCCGCGTCACCTCCCAGGCCCGGCAATCGGGGTGATAGAGCGCGATGTCGAGCGGGCGGAACTCCAGCCCGAACAGTCGGTTGGCGCAGGCAAAGGACGCCTCGATCATGCGGTCCAGTTGCAGGTAGGGTTTCAGCGCCGCCTCATCCAGATCATGCTCGGCCTTGCGCCGCCGCGCCGCGTAATAGTGCCAGTCCCAGGGTTCCAGCGGCCCGTTGATCCCGTCTTCCTGCATCATCGCGGTCAGCACCTCGGCATCCGCCTCGGCCCGCGCACGGGCGGGCGCCCAGACCTGCATCAGCAGGTCGCGCACCCTGTCGGGGCTGCGGGCCATCTCGGTCTCCAGCTTGTAGGCGGCAAAACTGTCATAGCCCAGGAGCGCGGCGCGCTCCTCGCGCAGCGCCAGGATCTCGGTCGCGATGGCGCGGTTGTCGGTCTTGCCGCCATTGGCCCCACGCGCCGCCCAGGCGCGATAGGCCCGCTCGCGCAGATCGCGGCGCGGCGAGAATTGCAGGAAGGGCACGATCAGCGAGCGCGACAGGGTCACCACCGGCCCTGCGGCCTGTTTCTCCTGCCCCGCCGCGCGGGCGGCGGCGGTTACGAAATCGGGCAGTCCCTCCAGATCGTCCTCGGACAGGTCCATGAACCAGTCGCGCTCGTCAGCCAGCAGGTTCTGGGTGAATTCGGTACCCAGCACCGCCAGCCGCGCCTTGATCTCTTTCATCCGCGCCTCGGCCTCGCCGCTGAGCGCGGCGCCCGAACGAACAAAGCCACGATGGGTCAGCATCAGTACCCGCTGCTGTTCGTCCGTCAGTTCCAGATCCTCGCGCGCCTCCCACACGGCGGCGACGCGGGCGAACAGCGCCTTGTTGGCCGAAATCTCGGAGAAATGCGCCGCCAACTGGGGTGAGAACGCCCGCTGCAATTCTTCGCGCGCCGGATTGCTGTCCGCCCCCGCCACGGTAAAGAACACGCCCAACACCCGGTCCAGCGCACCGCCCGCCGCCTCGAGCGTCTCGATCACATTGGCAAAGGTCGGCGCCTCGGGGCTGTCGGCGATGGCAGCGATCTCGGCCCTGTGTTCGGCAAGCGCCGCTTCCAGCGCCGGGGCGAAATCGCTGTCCGCGATCCGGTCGAACGGGGCGATGTCGAACGGGGTCTGCCAGTCGGCAAGGATGGGGTTGGTCATGCGGCTCTCCTTTGACCGACAAGCTAGGAGCGCGGGCGGGAATGGTCCAGAGGTGCCGGGCCGAAACCGGGTTGCATCTGCGCGCCCTCACCCTCAGGGTCTGGCGCAAGGAGGAGACACGATGAAAAAGACCAACCGCCCCGCAGGCCCGATGACCACCGCCATTCACGCCGGAGAGTCCCCGGACCCGGCAACGCTGGCCTCGGCGCCGCCGATCCACATGTCCTCGACCTATGTGTCCGAGGATGTGTTGGGCTTTTCCGCCCATGACCTGACACCGGAAAGTCCCTATGCCTATTCACGCTGGGCCAATCCCACCGTCGCAATGCTCGAGGCCAAGATCGCCGCGATGCAGGGAACCGAGGCCTGCCTGTGTACCGCATCGGGCATGGCGGCGGCAGCGGCGATCTTCTTCACCTTCCTGTCGGCGGGCGATCATGTGATCGTGTCGGATGTCTCTTATGCGGGCGTGGCCGAACTGGCGCGCGACACGCTGCCCCGGATGGGGATCGTGGTCAGCACCGTGGACATGTCCGACCTTGCCGCCGTGACGGCGGCGATCAGGCCCGAGACCAGGCTTATCCATACCGAAACCCCGGTGAACCCGATCGGGCGGCTGACCGATCTGGCTGCGATCTCGGCTCTGGCACGGCAGGCAGGCGCGCTGCTGAGCTGTGACGCCACCTTTGCCTCGCCACTGGGAATGGACACGGTCGCGCTGGGCGTCGATCTGACCATGCATTCGGTGACCAAGTATATCTGCGGCCATGGCGACGCGGTGGCGGGCGCGGTCTGTGGCCGGGCCGATCTGGTCTCACGAATGCGGGTCGAGGCGGCGATCCACCACGGCGGGGTGCTGTCACCCTTCAACGCCTGGCTGATCGCACGCGGGGCCGCCACACTGCCGCTCAGGATGAAGGCGCATGCGGCGGGCGCCCAGGCGGTGGCCGAATGGCTGGAGGCCGATCCCCGCGTCGGTCGGGTGATCTATCCCGGCCTCCCCTCGCATCCGCAGGCAGAGCTTGCCGCGCGGCAGATGTCGAACATGTCGGCGATGATCTCGTTCCAGGTGGGCGATGCCGCCACGGGCGAACGCCTGGCCAGGCAGATGATCGAGCGGCTTGAGGTGATTCATTATGCCGTGTCGCTGGGCCATCACCGCAGCCTGATCTTCTGGATGGGGACCGCCGGGCTGATGGAGACCTCGTTCCGGCTGGAGGGCGCCCAGCTGGAGGCTTATCGCGCCTATGCGGGCGACGGGATTTTCCGACTGTCGGTGGGGCTGGAAGACCCCGAGGACCTTATCGCCGATCTGGATCGGGCGCTGGCATAGCCTCGAACAACGCGGCACAGGCGAAAACCCGCCATATTGATCTGGGTTAAGGCAGGCCCCCCACGGGCCTGCCAGACTTGGGCGGGTAACCGTGACCGGGAGAGAGACCATGGCCAAGACAGAGACGACCAAGATCACACCCACCTCGTTCACCGAGGTGTTGAAATCCCTGCAGGGGCCGGTGTCGATGACATCGCTGGTTCAGCCGCAGCTGGAACAGTTCTGGGACGCCCAGGAAAAGCTTCTGGCCGAATCCGAGCGTTTCACCCGGCACTGGTTCGAGCGCCGGCACGAGGCGATCCGCACCGCGCTGGACGCTGCGCGCAGCGCAACCGCCGCCGATCCGGCCAATCCGGCGCAGGCGATGGAAACGGTGATGGACTGGCAGCGCCATTCGGTCGAACGGCTGGTCGAGGATGCGCGCGAATGGTTCGACACGGTCTCGCGCTGCGCCGACTACGTGTCCAAGACCGAGGCCGAAGCCGTCGAGGAAACGCTGGACGAGGCCCGCGACATCGCCCGCAAGGCGACCAAATCGGCAAAATCCGAACCGGTCTGATCCAGTCAGGGGCGGCTCCCGCCCCCGCGCAGGCATCAAAGATGCCCGCTGGCGGCGTGGGCCCGGCGCCGGGCGCCCGACGGGCCCCCGGTGCGGGTGTGCATTCAACCGATATCCTTGCCCAGCCGCGCTGCATGGCGGTACAGCAGCATGTCGATCACCTCGCCCAGTTTGCACTTCCGTTTGAGCGCCCGTTAGCGCGGCCAGACCTTTTCGAATAGGTAAGCAATCGAGGCGCTTTTACGGATGGCCAACAGCGGACGGAAATGGAGTGCCTTCGGATGCAGGGGGCTGGTTTCCGCGTCAACTCTACTTGGTAGCGGCCCAGTTTCAGCCTGTGGCGGTTCCACGGCCAGTTGCCATCGGGATCATCGCTGCGCAGGTCTCCGACCCCGAGGTAATTGGCCAGTTCGGCGTGAAACAGGTTCGTGCCCATCTCGTGCTGGCCATCTCGGGGTTGAGTCACCCCTTGCCGCAAACCGGGCAATCGGCCCGGCGTCTAAGCCGGATCTTGCGACTTTCACCATAGAGTGCGTCATAGATCAGCATTTCACCCCTGAGCGGTGCTCCAGCGCCGGTGATCACCTTGATCGCCTCGACCGCCATCATCGCGCCCACCACACCGGGCAGGGGGCCGATCACCCCGGCCTCGGCACAGGATGGCGCCAGCCCCGGCGCGGGCGCCTCGGGAAAGATGCACTGGTAACAGGGCGTTCCACCTGCCGGGTGAAAGACACTCAGCTGCCCCTCCCACTGCGACAACGCGCCCGAGATCAGAGGCTTGCCCTGCGCCACCGCCACTTGGTTGGCCAGATAGCGTGTGGCGAAATTATCGGTCCCGTCCAGGATCAGATCGTAATCGGCAAACAGATCGGCCGCGATCTCTTCGGTCAGGCGCCGGTGATAGGGGCGCACGGTAACGGCGGGGTTCTGCGCCAGCATGGCGGCCTCGGCCGAAAACACCTTGGGCTTGCCGATATCGGCATCGCGGTGGATCACCTGCCGTTGCAGGTTGGCATTCTCGACCACATCATCGTCGATCACGCCGATGGTGCCGACCCCCGCCGCCGCAAGATATTGCAACGCGGGCGCGCCCAGCCCACCCGCCCCGATCACCAGAACCCGCGCCTGTTTCAGCCGCTTCTGCCCCGGTCCGCCCAACTCGCGCAGGACGATATGGCGGGCGTAACGGTCCAACTCGGTCTCGGTGAAACTGCCGGGTTTTGCCGTGACTTCGGCAGGTTGGCCCTGCGCGCGCGCCTTGAGCCAGGCAACCCCGCTGCCATAGCCAAAGGCGAGAACTCCGAAGCCGCCGATCAGCAGCCAGAGCGCAGGTGACCCGCCGGTCGCCACGCGCAGGGGATGCGACACTGGCAAGGCAACTTGCAGCAACAGAACCATGGCAAAGAGAGCGCCCAGCATCACCAGCCTGGCCCGCCGTGACACGCCCATCATGTGGCCCATGGCCCAGAGACCCGCCGCAAGCGCCAACACCAGCAGCATCAGCCGCGCCCCGTCGAGCCGAATCCGCCCGCCCCACGTTCTGTTTCACCCAAGGCTTCGGTCAACTCGAACCGGGCCTGCACCACCGGCGCCACCACCAACTGGGCAATCCGTTCGCCGTGAACCACCTCGAACGGCTCGGCGCCCGCGTTCAGCAGGATCACCCCAAGCGGCCCGCGATAATCGCTGTCGATGGTGCCGGGGGTATTGGGAAGGGTGATCCCGTGTTTCAGCGCCAGACCCGAGCGGGGGCGGATCTGAATCTCGTAGCCTGCGGGGATCTCGACCCGCAGCCCGGTCGGGATCAGCGCCCGCCCGCCCGGGGCAAGCGTGACGGAACCGCGATCGGGCATATTGGCCCGGATATCGGCCCCAGCCGCACCGGCCGTTTCATAAGACGGCAAAGGCACGTCCGGATCCGTCCCTGCATCCCGGATCACCCGAATGGCAATCATTTCCAACCTCTCCCGTTTCTCTGCGCTGCCCGCGCGGCGCGCGAGATTTTTCGTCGAAAAATCTCTACCCCGCCAAGGTCTCGGCGATGCGCAGGGCCAGACGGTCGGCGACCGCGTCCTTGCCCATGCGCGGCCATTCCTCGGCCCCCTCGGCGGTGATCAGGGTCACCGCATTCTCGCGACCACCCATGATGCCGGTGGCCGGGCTGACATCATTGGCCACGATCCAGTCACAGCCCTTGCGCAGCCGCTTCGCAGTGGCATTCTCGATCACGTCATTGGTCTCGGCGGCAAATCCCACCACGAGCGCCGGGCGGCCCGTTTCCAACCGGCTCACCCTTTTCAGGATGTCCGGGTTCTCGGCGAATTCCAGCACCGGCAACCCGTCCTTGGACTTCTTCAGCTTGCGGTCCGAGGCGCTGGCCACGCGCCAATCGGCGACCGCGGCTGCGAATACCCCGGCGTCAACCGGCAGGGCCGCATCAACGGCGGCGTCCATCTCGCGCGCGCTCTGCACCCGCACCACCTCGACCCCTTCGGGCGGGGGCACGTCGGCCGGACCGGTGACAAACACCACCTCGGCACCCAGCGCCGCCAGGGCACGCGCCACCGCCGCGCCCTGCGCGCCCGAGGACCGGTTGGCGATGTAGCGCACCGGGTCGATCGGTTCATGCGTCGGACCCGAGGTCACCAGCACACGCTTACCCTTGAGCGGCCCGTCGCCCAGCGCCGCTTCGATGGCGGCCACGATTTCCAGCGGTTCAGACATCCGCCCCGGCCCAAATTCGCCGCAGGCCATGTCGCCCTCGTTCGGTCCGACAAAACGGATGCCATCCGCCGCCAGTTGCGCCCGGTTTCGCTGCGTCGCCGGATGCTGCCACATGCGTACATTCATCGCCGGCGCGATCAGCACCGGGGTATCCGTCGCCATCAACAGGGTCGAGGCCATGTCATTGGCCAGCCCCGCCGCCATCTTGCCCATCAGATCGGCGGTGGCGGGCGCCACCACCACCAGATCGGCCGAGCGCGACAGCTGGATATGGCCCATCTCGGCCTCGTCAGTCAGGTCAAAGAGGTCACGATAAACCTTCTCGCCCGCAAGTGCCGAAACCGAGAGCGGCGTTACGAATTCCTCGGCCGCCCGGGTCAGGACCGGTGTCACCGCCGCGCCGCGTTCGCGCAACCGCCGGATCAGGTCCAGCGCCTTGTAAGCGGCGATGCCGCCGCCGATGATCAGCAGAATGCGTCTGGATGCCAGCATGGCGCGCGTCTCCGAAAACCCGGGTCGGCCCTGAACTTAGGCCCGCCGCCGGTCAAGTGCCAGCACAAAACCCCGGCCTCAGCTCTTGTCGAAAGCGGCACAGGGGTCTTCGCGCGGGACTGCGGGGCTGTCGATCACCGCATCGAAACGGCCCTCGATCATGCCATCC
The DNA here is from genome assembly GCF_059612725.1 of Ruegeria sp. YKSF070. NCBI lineage: Bacteria > Pseudomonadati > Pseudomonadota > Alphaproteobacteria > Rhodobacterales > Roseobacteraceae > Ruegeria > Ruegeria sp. YKSF070. The sequence goes on from NZ_JBXWRD010000012.1 coordinate 17,713, forward strand.
TCGGACTGGCCCAGCACATAGACTCGCAGGCCCGGCGAAATCCGGGAGAGAAAGACCGGGACGCCCCGGTCGGCCCGCGCATGGCCATTTCCGGTGATCACTGCGACCGGTCCGCCGGTTTCGTCCTGTGCGCGCAGGATCGCACGCGCCAGCACCGCGTCGCGCAGGCGCTGGATCGCCACCAACTGTGGCAGCATTTCGGGCGGCATCGCGTTGCAATGGGCAGCCTGCTGATCCGCCTCGCGTGCGGCCTGCTCGGCCTCGGTCAACGGTACCGTCAGACCAAAGCGTGCGGCATCCGCACCCATCGCCGCAGCGGCCCCAGTCTCCATGGCCGCCCGCGCTGCGGTCCGCGTCACCAGCGCGCCATAAACGGGCGTATCCGCCGCCGCGAACACCGGCAGGTACATCGCCAGCGGGGGCCAGCCCAGTTCCGCCCATTGCAGGATGCGCTCCAGTTCGTCGGGATCGTTCACGGCCTTGCGGGTCAGGCGCTGGGCGCCCTCCTCGGTCAGCATCTCCCAGACCACCGCGCCGGGGCCGATCGCGGCGACCGCCTCGGCCTGAACCAGGTGATGACGAGGGTTGTCGTGAGTCTCACCCAGGATCACCACATCGGCCTGCCGCATGGCGGCAAGGATGTCCTCCGGGATCAGCTCACCGGCAGACGCCGCCCGAAGCGGGGCGGCCAGACACAGGGCCAGCGCCAGGCCCGCGGCAAAGAAACGTTTCATACCAGGAAGTGTTGCACCTCGCGCGAGCGCGCTTCAAGGCTCTTGCGCATCTTGGCAAAGGCCGCCGCTTCCAACTGCCGCACCCGCTCCTTGCTCAGCCCCAGCTCATCGCCCAGGCTTTCCAATGTGCGGGGATCCTCGCGCAGCTTGCGTTCGCGCACGATGAAGCGTTCGCGCTCGTTCAGCGCCTGCATCGCCTCGATCAGCCAGTCGCGCAGCTGTTCGGTATCGTGACGGTGCGCCACCAGTTCGGCGGCCTGCTCGCTCTCATCCTCCAGCGCCTCGATCCATTCGCGCCCCTCCTCGTCCGAGGCCTGGGTCGCGTTCAACGAGAAGTCGGAACCCGAAAGGCGGCCCTCCATCATCTCGACATCGCGCAGCGGTACGCCGATTTCCGAGGCGATCATCTGGTGCAACTGATGCCGGTCCAGCGCCAGCCCATCGGTGGCGGCCTCGCGCTCCAGCCGGGCCTGCACGCGGCGCATGTTGAAGAACAGCGATTTCTGGCTCGAGGTCGATCCGGTGCGCACCATCGACCAGTTGCGCATCACATAGTCCTGAATGCTGGCCTTGATCCACCAGACCGCATAGGTCGAAAACCGCACGCCACGATCGGGGTCGAACTTGTCGGCGGCCTTCATCAGGCCCAGACCGGCCTCTTGGATCAGGTCGTTCATCGGCGCGCCATAGCGTTTGAACTTGGCCGCCATCGATATCGCCAGCCGCATGTAAGCGGTGATCAGGCGGTGCAGCGCCGCCTCGTCGCGGTGGTCGCGCCAGGCATAGGCCAAGGCCAGTTCTGTCTCGGCATCGAGCAGTTCGGCCTTCATCGCCTGTCGGGACATGCGTTTGTCCTGCGGGTCGTCCAGTGCCATACATCTCTCCCCAAATGTCCGGCGCTCAGCTTGACTTTCCCTGAGCCGTCCTACCCATTACGCACGGATTGCACGGATGGATCACCAGAAAGGTAGGAATGCTGTATCCCAAATTCACCTTGGTTCTGGGCGGTGCAGCATCGGGCAAATCGGCCTTTGCCGAACAGATGGTTGTTTCCACTGGAAAATCCCGTGTTTATTTCGCCAGTTCACAAGTTTTTGATGCCGAGATGCAGGCCAAGATCGACCGCCATCTGGACCAGCGCGGGCCGGGTTGGAGCACGATCGAGGAACCGCTGGAGCCCGGACCGGCCCTCGCTGCGCTGAGCGCCGGCGATATCTGCCTGTTTGACTGCGCCACCATGTGGCTGAGCAATCACCTGCTGGCCGAAAGCGATCTGGACGCCGCGCAGGAACGGCTGATGGCGGCGATCCGCCATTGTCCGGCGCCGCTGATCATGGTCTCGAACGAGGTGGGTCACGGGATCGTGCCGGACAACGCCCTGGCGCGCCAGTTCCGCGAGGCGCAGGGGCGGCTCAACATCGCGCTGGCGGCCGAGGCCGATCTGGTCGTGATGGTGGTGGCCGGGCTGCCACTGGTCCTGAAGGGGCAATTGCCATGACCCGCCTGCATCTGGTCCGCCATGGCCCCACCCATGCCAAATCCATGGTTGGCTGGTCCGACCTGCCCGCCGATCTGAGCGATACCGGTTTCCTGACCCGACTCGCGGAGCATCTGCCGCCACAGGCTTTGGTCGTCTCGTCCGACCTGCGCCGCGCCGCCGATACCGCCAGCGCCATCCAGGGCGACCGCACCCGCCTGCCGCACAGGGCCGGACTGCGCGAGATCAATTTCGGCGCCTGGGAACTGCGCCGCTTTGCCGAGATCGAGGCCGAGGATCCCGAACATATCCGCGCCTATTGGGAGACCCCCGGCGATGTGCGCCCCCCCGGCGGCGAGAGCTGGAACGAGGTCTGCGCCCGTGTCGATTCCGAGATCGATGCACTGATCGCCGCGCATCCCGGCGGTGAGCTGATCGTGGTCGGCCATTTCGGCATGATCCTGACCCAGGTACAGCGCGCCCTGCGGCTGGACGCCGATCAGGCCTTTGCCCATCGGATCGACAACCTGTCCGTGACCGAGATCACGCGCCTGCCGCAGGGGTGGGAGGTCGGCCGGATCAATCATCTGGTGTGATGCGCCGCCGCACGAAACGTCGATTTACCGGCGCTTTGCCTGACGCGTAACGTCTGCGCATGACATATGATCTTTTTATCGGCGACCGCAGTTTCTCCAGCTGGTCGCTGCGCGGTTGGCTGATGCTCGAGAAATTCGGCATCCCCTATCGCTCGCATCTGGTGGGGCTCTATTCCGGCACCATGGCCGCGGATCTGGCGCCCCTGGCCCCGGCACGACAGGTGCCTGCCCTGCGTACGCCCGAAGGTATCGTGGTGGGTCAAAGCCTTGCCATGGCCGAGACCCTGGCAGAACAGCACCCCGAGGCCGGGCTGTGGCCCGCCGACCCAGCTGCCCGCGCGACCGCCCGCTGGTTGTGCGCCGAAATGGTGTCGAGCTTCTCCGCCCTGCGCGGCGAATGCCCGATGCAGCTTCTCTATTGCTTTGAAGGGTTTGAGCCCAGCAAGGAAACGCTGTCCGATCTGGCGCGCATCGAAACGCTCTGGTCGCATGCCAGGGAGGTGTCGGGCGCTGCGACGGGGCCGCTCTTTGGTGTCTATTCGCTGGCGGACGTGTTCTATGTGCCGGTTGCCGCGCGCATCGTCGGCTATGGCCTGCCGGTCAGCGCGGCGGCGCGAGACTATTGCCTGTTTCTGCTCGGCGATACCGCCGTACGGCAATGGCGGGCGATGGGGCTGACGGTGCGCTACGATCCGATGCCCTATGCGCTGGACCTGCCGACGCTTGACTGGCCTGTGGGCACGCCGAGCGCCGCGCGCGCGGTCGAAGCCGGCCCGTCGCTGAACGCCTCCTGCCCCTATTCCGGGAATCCAGTGACCGATTTCCTGGAACTCGATGGAAGCGTCTGGGGCTTCTGCAACGCGTTCTGCCGGGACAAGACCGTGGCCGACCCCGGCGCCTGGCCGAAATTCACCGCGATGGTGGCCAAGGGTTAACCATTCTTAAACCTGCCTCGGGATAGCAACGAAGTGTTAACCACGAGGCAGGTTCCACATGGTCGCCCGCGCCCATACCGTTGCGTTTCAGGGAGTCGAGGCCCGCCCGGTCGAGGTGCAATGCGCCGTCACGCCGGGCCTGCCCGCCTTCTCCATCGTCGGCCTGCCGGACAAGGCGGTGTCCGAGGCGCGCGACCGGGTGCGCAGCGCGCTCAGCGGCATGGCCATCGCGCTGCCATCGAAACGGATCACGATCAACCTGTCCCCCGCCGACCTGCCCAAGGAGGGCAGCCATTTCGACCTGCCCATCGCGCTGGCCTTGCTGGCCGCGCTGGAGATCGTGCCCGCAGATGCCGCCGAGGCGACGCTGGCGCTGGGGGAACTGTCGCTTGACGGGTCGCTGGTGCCGGTGGTCGGCGCGCTGCCCGCCGCGATGACCGCGGCATCAGAGGACTGGCTGCTACTCTGCCCCGAAGCGTCGAGCGCCGAGGCCGCCTGGGTCGACGCGGCCAAGGTGATCGGCGCCCCATCCCTGGCGGCGGTGGTACGCCACTTTACCGGGCAGGCTCCGATCGACGCGGCCCGGCCCGGAGAGGTCAGCGCCACCGCGTTCGAGCGCGACCTGCGCGAGGTCAAGGGACAGGAACGAGCCAAACGGGCGCTGGAGATCGCGGCGGCGGGACGTCATCACATGATCATGATCGGCACGCCCGGATCGGGAAAATCCATGCTTGCCGCGCGCATCCCCGGCATTTTGCCACCGCTGACCCCGGTCGAGGCGCTGGAAACCTCGATGATCCATTCGCTTTGCGGCCTGCTCGACCAAGGTGGGATCAGCCGCACGCGACCATTTCGAGAACCCCATCACACCGCCTCGATGGCCGCGATTGTCGGTGGCGGCAAGGGTGCGAAACCGGGCGAGATCAGCCTTGCCCATAACGGGGTCCTGTTCATGGACGAATTCCCAGAATTTCCGCGCACTGTGCTGGAAACCCTGCGCCAGCCGATCGAGACCGGCGAGGTGATGGTGGCGCGCGCCAACGCCCATGTGAAATACCCCTGTCGGTTCATGCTGGTGGCGGCGGCCAATCCTTGCCGTTGCGGCTATCTCAGCGATCCGGCACGCGCCTGTGCCCGGGTGCCCGCCTGCGGCGAAGATTACCTGGGCCGCATCTCGGGACCCTTGATGGATCGGTTCGATCTCAGAATCGAGGTGCCGCCAGTGGCCTTTACCGATCTCGACCTGCCGCCCAGCGTCGAAGGTTCAGCCGAGGTGGCGGCGCGCGTTGCGGCAGCGCGGGCGGTCCAGACATTGAGATTCGGTAGCCACCCGAGCTTACGGCAAAATGCCGATGCGGAGGGTAAAGCGCTGGAAGAGATCGCCACGCCCGACGCCGAGGGACGCGACCTCTTGATCACCGCCGCCGACAGGTTCGGGCTGTCCGCACGCGCTTATCACCGCATCCTGCGGGTGGCGCGCACCATCGCGGATCTTGCCGAAGAACCCGATGTTCGGCGGCCGCATGTCGCCGAAGCGCTCAGCTTTCGGGTTTCGGCGAAAGCTCTGAGCTAAGGGTGCCGGAAAACGACACGTTTTCCGGGCCGTTTTCCGCGACGGAAAACGGCCGCCTGCCGCACGCTCAGAGCTTGGCCTCGATAGCCTCCCAGATCCGACCGGCGATATTCACCCCGTCGAACCGTTCCAGTTCCTGAATACCGGTCGGCGAGGTCACGTTGATCTCGGTGAGATAGTCGCCGATCACATCGATCCCGACAAAGACCTGTCCCTTTTCCCGCAGGAGCGGGCCGATGGCCGCGCAAATCTCGCGGTCACGCTCGGTCAGCCCGATCTTTTCGGGCCGCCCGCCTACATGCATGTTCGAACGCACCTCTCCCTCGGCTGGGACCCGGTTGATGGCACCCACGGCCTCCCCATCAACCAGGATAACCCGCTTGTCACCCTTACGCACATCGGGCAGGTATTTCTGCACGATCAGCGGCTCGCGCGAAAACCCCACGAACAGCTCATGCAGCGAGGACAGGTTGCGATCGTTCTCGTCCAAGCGGAACACACCGGCGCCGCCATTGCCGTAAAGCGGCTTCAGGATGATGTCGCCATGCCGGGCCTTGAACGCCCGGATCGTGTCCAGATCACGCGCGATGGCAGTGGGCGGGGTAAGGTCCGGAAAGCTAAGAACCAGTAGCTTCTCGGGATAGTTGCGCACCCAGAACGGGTCGTTGACCACAAGAGTCTGCCCCTTGAGCCGGTCCAGCAGATGGGTCGAAGTGATGTAGTGCATGTCGAAAGGAGGATCCTGGCGCAGCCAGACCACATCGAAATCAGCCAGATCGACCTCGCGCAGCGGCCCAAGAACGGCTGGGTCGCCAACCACGCGCTGCACGGTCATGTCATGACCGCGCGCTGTGATCCGCCCTTCCTGATAGGCAAGATGGTCAGGGCCGTAGAAGAACAGCTCATGCCCGCGCATCTGTGCCTCTTCGGCCAGCCGGAAAGAGCTGTCGGCATTGATATTCACGGCCCCGATCGGGTCCATCTGAAAGGCGATCTTCATGGCAAGTCCCTCTATCGATTGTCCAGATACATGGCGCAGAGGGGCAGTGGGTTCAATGGCGATCAGCCATGACCAAAGGCATTCTCGATGATTTCAAGCTGACCGGTTCCATCAACCAGCGCCACGTCAAAGCGCATCGGCGTCAGCTGCCCGTCGGGTTCCTCCGCCAGAAACTCGGCCGCGGCCGCATGCAGGCGTGCAATCTGGCGCGCACCAAGGCTTTCGGCGGCACGGGCGAAATCCCGGCTCTTCTTGACCTCGACAAAGACGATCTCGTCACCCGACCGGGCGATCAGGTCAATCTCGCCACCCCTGCCGCGCCAGCGGCGGCGGACCAGGCAATATCCGCGCCGTTCGTAATCGCGCAGCACCGAATGCTCGGCCGCTTCTCCGGCCAGGTGATTTCGTGCCCCTCGCGATGCAAGCGCCTTCATGTCATCCCTTCCCGAGCTTCAGCGCCAGCTGGTAGACCGGGCGCCGGGGCACATCATGCATGCGCGCCACCAGATCGGCGGCATCCCGGACCGAATGCGTTTCGAGCGCCGCCAGTAGGTCCTGTTCTAGGTCAGACTCCTTAACCGGAGCTGAACGGGCGCGGTCCACCAGCAGTACGACCTCGCCCTTAACTGGTGCCTCTGCAAGTGCGTCGGCCAACCCAGCCAGCGTATCCCGGCGAGTCTCTTCGAATTTCTTGGTCAGTTCCCGGCACACCGCTGCGGGCCGGTCACCGCCAAGCACCGCCGCCATGTCGCGCAGGCTGGCCGCCAGGCGCTTGGGCGATTCGTAAAACACCAGCGTGCCGGGCACCCCGCGCAAAGTTTCGAGTCGGGTTTTGCGCGCCGCCGCCGCATTCGGCAGGAACCCCGCAAAGAAAAACGCATCCGTCGGAAGACCCGCCAGCGTCAGCGCCGTCAGCACCGCCGAAGGCCCCGGCGCGCAGGTCACCATATACCCCGCTTCGGCGGCCGCGCGGCTCAACTCGTAACCGGGGTCGGCGATCAGCGGCATGCCCGCTTCCGAGGCATAGGCCACCGACTTGCCCTCGGCCAATGCCTCTATCAGCCGCGCCTGCGCCGCGGCACCGGAATGGTCGTGATAGGCAAGGACCCGCCGCCCATCGAGCGGCACCCCGTGAATGTCGAGCAGATGGCGCAGCGAGCGTGTATCCTCGGCGGCAATCACCTCGGCCGAGGCGAGTACATCCAGCGCCCTGAGCGTGATGTCGCGCGCCGACCCGATCGGTGTGCCGACGAAATACAGGCCCGCAGGCAATCTGAGCTTTTGGTAATTCAACGCTGGACCCGTGTTTCGTGACGTTTATTATCGCGGCTCGACCACTGCGGCGGGCTGCCGCCGGATCAAGGAGCTATTGATTAGATGTTTGCCGTTTTCAACCCCGCCCGCAAGATTGCCCTTTCAGCGATGGCCTTGGCGGCGGCTGCGCTGTTATCGGCATGCGATCCTGTCGCCACGGGTGGTGGTGGGCCGTCCATCAATGCATCCAAACCGGTTCCGGTCGCGCTGCTGGTTCCGCGCGGCTCGGCCCAATCGGGTGATGCGGTCCTGGCTCAGAGCCTTGAGAACGCCGCCCGGTTGGCAATTGCAGACCTGCAGAACGTTCAGATCGACCTGCGTGTCTATGACACCGCCGGGGATGCCGGGACTGCTGCCGCCGTTGCCCAACAGGCCGTCGGCGAAGGCGCCAAGATCATCCTGGGTCCGGTCTATGCGCAGGCCGCCAATGCCGCTGGACTGGCGGTTCTGAACCAGAACATCAACGTTCTGTCCTTCTCCAACAACGTCAATATCGCCGGGGGAAATGTTTTTGTCCTGGGGCCGACCTTCAACAACAGCGCCGAACGGCTGGTGAGTTTTGCCGCACGTCAAGGCAAGGGCAATATCGTCGTGGTGCACAGCACCGACGAGGCCGGACAACAGGGTCGGTCAGCGATCACCAACGCGATTTCTGCCAGCGGCGCCAAGCTGGCCGGAACGGTCGCCTATGAACGGTCGCAGCAGGGCGTGATCAACTCGGTCCCGCAAGTCAAGGCGACGGTGGACGGGACCGGCGCGGATTCCATCTTTTTCACCTCGACCACGGCCGGGGCATTGCCGCTCTACACCCAGCTTTTGCCCGAGGCGGGCGTATCGCCGGCCGAGACCCAGTATATCGGCCTGACCCGCTGGGACATTCCGGCGCAGACGCTGGAACTGCCCGGCGTGCAGGGCGGCTGGTTCGCTCTGCCCGACCCGTCCAAGGCACAAGCTTTCCGCGCCCGCTACCAAAGCACCTATGGCGGCGCACCGCACCCGATCGGCGGGCTGGCCTATGACGGCATTGCCGCCATCGGCGCGCTGGTGGGCGCGGGCAAGTCGGATGCGTTGACTGGCGCCGCTCTGACCCAAAGTGCGGGGTTCCAGGGTGTCGGTGGCATCTTCCGTCTGCGCCCCGACGGGACTAATGAACGGGGGCTGGCCGTGGCCACGATCCAGAACAAACAGGTGGTTGTGATTGACCCTGCCCCACAAAGCTTCTCCGGCGCCGGATTCTGATCCGACCGATACGTCCCTGCCGATCCAGCCCTGGCTGACCGGCGATCTGATCTGCGACCCGGCCGAAGTGTTCGACGCCCCGGTCGTGTTTGCGCGGATCACCGAAGCGGCGGCAGCGGCCGCCGACAACGCAGCGCTGCGCGGCTCGGTCGTGGCCATTCTGCGCGATGTTCAGAAGTCGGGCCGGGCCGCGATCGCTGCAGGCTTTGCAGGCGACCCTTTTGCCGCACGACCATTGACCCGCGCCTATACCTATCTGACCGACGGGCTGGTCAAGACGGCGATGTACGTGGCCTCGGAAATCCTGCACCCGCTGGCCACACCCACCCAGGGCGAACGGATCGCGGTGCTGGCGGTGGGCGGGTTCGGGCGCGGCGAGATGGCGCCGTTCTCCGATGTCGACCTGCTGTTCCTGACCCCCTACAAGATTACCGCCTGGGCCGAGAGCGTCATCGAATCGATGCTCTACATCCTTTGGGATCTGCGACTGAAGGTCGGGCATTCCTCGCGCACGGTGAAGGATTGCGTGCGGCTTGGGCGCGAGGATTTCACCATTCGAACGGCGATGCTGGAACACCGGTTCCTGGCCGGGCACGCACCCCTGGCGCGGTCGCTGGACCAGCGCCTGAAAAGCGAACTATACAAGGATACCCAGCGCGAATTCATCGAGGCCAAGCTGGAAGAGCGCGACGCCCGCCACCGCAAGCAGGGCGAGCGGTACATGGTCGAACCGAATGTGAAGGAGGGCAAGGGCGGGCTGCGCGACCTGCAATCGCTCTACTGGATCGCCAAATACATCTACGAGGTGAAGGAAACCGCCGAACTGGTGCCGCTGGGACTGTTCACCGCATCGGAATACCGCACCTTTGTACAGGCCGAAGAGTTCCTATGGGCGGTGCGTGCGCATTTGCATCTGGTTACCGGGCGGGCCACAGAACAGCTGACCTTTGATCTCCAGGTCGAAGTGGCCGAGCGCATGGGCTATCAGGACCGTGCGGGGCGCCGCGCGGTCGAAGTGTTCATGCAGAAATACTTTCGCGAAGCCACCCGAGTGGGCGAGCTGACGCGGATTTTCCTGACCAAGCTGGAGGCGTCGCATATGAAGGGCGCGCCGCTGCTGGAGCGCATCTTTCGCCGTCGCCGCAGGGTCAAGCAGGGGTACAAGGTGGTACATGGCCGGATCGACGTGCTCGATCCCGAGACTTTTCTGGACGACAAGCTGAACCTGCTGCGCATCTTCGAGGAGGGGTTGCGCACCGGCATGCTGATCCATCCGGATGCAATGCGGCTGGTGACCGCCAATCTGGACCTGATCGATGACGACATGCGCAACGACAAGGAGGCGCGGCGCATCTTTCTGGACCTGCTGCTGAAACACGGCAACCCCGAGCGGGCGCTTAGGCGGATGAACGAGTTGGGGGTGCTGTCGGCCTTCGTGCCCGAATTCGAACCCATCGTGGCGATGATGCAGTTCAACATGTATCACAGCTATACGGTGGACGAGCACACGATCCAGACCATTATCAACCTCGCCCAGATCGAAAAGGAAGAGCTGGTCGAATCGCTGCCGCTGGCCTCGTCCATCCTCAAGGCCGGGGTGAACCGCAAGGTTCTCTATGTGGCGCTGCTGCTACACGATATCGGCAAGGGCCGTCCCGAGGATCACTCGATCCTCGGGGCGCGTATCGCCCGCCGGGTGGCACCGCGTCTGGGCCTGTCCAAGGCCGATTGCGAAACGGTGGAATGGCTGGTGCGCTATCACCTGCTGATGTCAGACATGGCGCAGAAACGCGATATCTCCGACCCGCGCACCGTGCGCGATTTCGCCAAGGCGGTGCAGACGGTCAAGCGGCTGGACCTGCTGACGGTGCTGACCGTCTGCGACATTCGCGGAGTCGGTCCCAACACCTGGAACAACTGGAAGGCCACGCTGTTGCGCGCCCTGCATGCGGAAACCAAGCGGGCGCTTGAAATGGGTATGGAGGCGCTCAACCGCGAAGGGCGCGGAAACGAGGCCAAGAAGGCGCTGCGCGCGGCCCTGTCCGACTGGCCCGCAGGCGAGATCAAGACCGAAATCGCCCGCCACTATCCCCCCTATTGGCAGGGCTTCAATGTCGAGACCCATGTCACCTTTGCCGAGATGCTGCGCCAGTTGGAACAAAGCGGCGATCCCGGCGGCATCGAAATCCGGCTCGACCCTGACGAGGACCGCGACGCCACTCGCGCCTGTTTCGCCATGGCCGATCATCCCGGCATTTTCTCGCGGATGGCTGGCGCTCTGGCGCTGGTCGGGGCCAACGTGGTTGATGCCCGCAGCTATACCACCAAGGACGGCTATGTCACCGATGCGTTCTGGATCCAGGATGCCGAAGGTCACCCTTACGAGGCCGCGCGCCTGCCCCGGCTCAGCCAGATGATCCTGAAAACCCTCAAGGGCGAGGTGGTGGCCCGCGACGCGCTGAAATCCCGCGACAAGATCAAGAAGCGGGAAAAGGCGTTCAACGTGCCAACCCATATCACCTTCGACAACGAGGGTTCAGACATCTACACGATCATCGAGGTCGATACCCGCGACAGGCCCGGCCTGCTCTACGATTTGGCGCGGGCGCTGGCGGCGGCCAATGTCTATATCGCCAATGCGGTGATCGCGACCTATGGCGAACAGGTGGTCGACAGTTTTTATGTCAAGGACATGTTCGGGCTCAAATACCATTCCGAGGCCAAGCAGCGCACGCTTGAAACAAAGCTGCGCAAGGCCATAACCGAAGGTGCAGAACGGGCTGCCGCATCATGAAGCCCGTTCGCATGATGGCCGGTTTTTTCACGGTCGGTTTCTGGACACTGGCCAGCCGGATCCTGGGTTTCGTGCGCGAGATCCTGCTGGCTGCCTATATCGGCCCCGGCCCGGTGATGGATGCCTTTGTCGCGGCCTTTCGCCTGCCCAACCTGTTCCGCCGCTTCTTTGCCGAGGGTGCGTTCAACGCGGCTTTCGTACCGATGTTCTCGAAACGCCTCGAAGGTGGCGAGGATGCCGAGGGCTTTGCCCAACAGGCCTTCAACCTGCTGGGCGCGGCGGTGCTGACGCTGGTGGCGCTGGCCATGATCTTCATGCCTGCGCTGATCTGGGCCACCGCCAGCGGCTTTGCCGGGGATTCGCGGTTTGACCTGGCGGTGGGCTATGGCAAGATCGCCTTTCCCTATATCCTGTTCATGTCACTGGCGGCGCTGTTTTCCGGCGTTCTGAACGCCACCGGGCGTTTTGCCGCCGCTGCCGCCGCGCCGGTTCTGCTGAACGTGTTCGCTTGCGCCGCGATGCTGGCCGGCTCGGCACTGGGTGGCGAAGTGATCGACTGGCTGATCTGGGTGATCCCGGTCGCGGGTGTGGCGCAGCTGGCGCTGGTCTGGGTCGCGGCCGAGCGTGCGGGCATCCGACTGCGCCCCGGGCTGCCCCGGCTCAGCCCAGACATGCGGCGGCTGGTGCGGGTGGCCTTTCCCGCCGCGCTTGCGATGGGGGTGACGCAGATCAACCTGGTGGTGGGACAGCTTGTCGCCTCGCGCACCGAAAGCGCGGTCAGCTGGCTCTTTGCGGCGGACCGACTTTATCAACTGCCGCTGGGCGTGGTGGGCATCGCGGTGGGGATCGTTCTTTTGCCCGATCTGTCGCGCCGCCTGCGGGCCGGTGACGATACCGGCGCGCGCGAGGCCTATTCGCGCGCGGGCGAGTTCTCGTTGATCCTGACCCTGCCCTCGGCCATGGCGCTGGTGGCGATCCCGCTGCCGTTGGTCGCGGTGCTGTTCCAGCGCGGCGCCTTTACGCCCGAGGACAGCGCCGCCACCGCTCTGGCTGTCGCGGTCTACGGGCTGGGCCTGCCCGCCTTCATGCTGCAAAAGGTGTTCCAGCCGCTGTTCTTCGCCCGCGAAGACACCAAAAGCCCGTTCCGCTATGCGGTGGTGGCCATGGTGGTAAATGCGGTGCTGGCCTTTGCGCTTTATCCGCTGCTGGGCTGGATCGCGCCCGCCATCGCCACCACCGTCGCGGGCTGGACCATGGTGGCGCAGCTTTCCCTGGGCGCTCGCCGCATGGGAGACGTGGCCCGGTTCGACACCCGCTTTCACCGTCGCGCCTGGCGTATCCTGGCGGCCTCGCTGATCATGGGGGCGGCGCTTCATGCGGTGCTGATCCCGCTCGGCTGGGTGCTCGACCTGCCCAGCTGGCGCTATCTGGGCCTGTTGGCGCTGATCCTCTTTGCTGCTGTGGTCTATTTCGGGGTCGGCCATCTGATCGGCGCCTTTCGCCTGTCGGAATTCCGCCGCGCCTTGAGGCGGTCATGAGCGCGCTTGACTGCCCCCCCGGCACCGTCCTGTTCCGCGCCGGGCAGGATTGCCCCGGCTTCCTGCGCCTGGACGAAGGCTCGATCCGCGTCACCCTGACCGCCGCCAACGGGCGCGAGGTGGTGCTCTACCGGGTCGGACCGGGCGATGTCTGCCTGCAGACCTTTGCCTGCCTGACCGAGGGGCGCAGCTACAGCGCCGAGGGCGTGGCCGAAACCCGGGTGCGCGGCCATCTGATGAGCCATGCCGAGTTCCGCAGCGCGCTGGCCCAAAACGAGGCGTTCCGCACCGAGGTCATGCAGGCGGTGGCACGCCGGTTTGCCGATTTCGAACATCTGGTCGAGGACGTGGCCCTGACCGGGTTCGACACAAGGCTGGCGCGGGTTCTGTTGCGGCTGGCAAAGGGCGATACCGTGACCGCGACGCATGAAGCACTTGCGGCCGAGACCGCCTCGGGCCGGGCCTTTGTCAGTCGCCGACTGGCCGAATTCGCGCGTCAGGGTCTGGTAGAGCTGGCGCGCGGGCGGGTGACACTGTGCGACCGGTCCGGGCTGGAACGGATTGCCGCAGAGGAACGGTGACACTGTCACCGACAGGCGCCGCGGGATCAGTCACAATGGACACAGATCTCTGACCTGAAAGGATTCGCAAGATGACCCGTAACGCAGGAACCCTCGACCGCGCCGCCCGTATCATACTGGGCCTCGTCCTGTTGTCGCTGACCGTGATCGGCCCCAAGACCATGTGGGGTCTGGTTGGCCTGATCCCGCTTTTGACCGGGCTGGTGGGGTCCTGCCCGCTCTATACCATCCTCGGCCTGAACACCTGCCCGCTGAAGAAATAAACCTGCGTGGCCGGACCGCCCTAATCGTGGCGGATCCGGCCGCGCATCCGCTCCCAGCCGCCCGGCGACAGGAAGAAGGACAGCGCGAATCCGGTGGCAAAGCCCGCCAGATCAGCGACCCAGTCCAGCCCGCCGCCAAACAGCAGGCCGAACAGCAATTGCGCCCCCATCAGAAAGGCGATCAGGCTGAACGCGCGCGCCTGATGCTGCCCCACCAGCGACAGCTTGCGCCACAAAAGCCAGGTAAAGGCGCCAATCAACCCGTAAACAGGTGGAAAGCCCCCGATCAGCGCCACCGGTGAACCGGTCATCAGCGCATATCCCAGCGCCCCCCCGATACCCGAAACCACGAAGACTACCAGCATCGCCAGGCTGCCAAAGCTCTCGGCCACCATCTTGCCCATCGCCAGAACGAAGACGCAGACAAACAGCGACTGGGTGAACGAAGCGTTGACGAAGGGATAGCTGACAAACCGGATCACATGTTCGACAGGCCAGCGCCCCGTCTCCCACATCCAGGTCAGGATATCGGGTGAGAAGGCATAGGACTGCATCGCCGCCAGCCGCCAGCCCACCGCCTGCGGCCCGCCGACGATGCCGCGCGCGCCCAGCGAAAAGGCGATCTCGATCCCCATGATGAAGAGGACCAGCGCCACCACGACGGGCGGCAGCGGATTGACCGGCGATGTATCGTTATCACTGCTCATGGGCGGGCCTTTCGCGGCTGTTGACGTCCCTTTGCCCCATGGGTAAGCGACGGGGGCCGAATTTTCCAGACGGGAGTTCCCCATCATGACCGAAACCCAGTTCACGCCGCGTGTGTTTTCCGGCATTCAGCCTTCGGGAAACCTGCATCTTGGGAACTACCTCGGTGCGCTCAAGCGATTTGTGGATATGCAGGGACCTGAGATGGAGACCGTGTATTGCATGGTCGATCTCCACGCGATTACCGTCTGGCAAGACCCCAAGGAACTTGCGCATTCTACACGCGAGCTGTGTGCGGGCTTTATCGCAGCCGGGATCGACCCGGAACAGTCGATCCTGATCAACCAATCCCAGGTGCCCGAACATGCGCAGCTGGCGTGGATCTTCAACTGCGTCGCCCGCATGGGCTGGATGCAGCGGATGACCCAGTGGAAGGACAAGGCCGGCAAGAACCAGCAGAACGCCTCGCTGGGCCTGTTCGCTTATCCGTCGCTGATGGCCGCCGACATCCTGATCTATCACGCCACCCATGTGCCGGTGGGCGAGGACCAGAAACAGCATCTGGAACTGACCCGCGACATCGCGATCAAGTTCAACCACGACTACGGCGTCGATTTCTTCCCCGTTACCGAACCGGTGATCGAGGGCGCCGCAACGCGGGTGATGAGCCTGCGCGACGGATCAAAGAAGATGTCGAAATCCGACCCCTCGGACATGAGCCGGATCAACATGACCGACGATGCCGATGCCATCGCGCAAAAGATCCGCAAGGCCAAGACCGACCCCGACGCCCTGCCCTCGGAGGTCGAGGGGCTGGAGGGGCGCCCCGAAGCGCGCAACCTGATCAATATCTATGCCGCACTGGCGGATCAGAGCGTCGATCAGGTGCTGGCCGAGGTGGGCGGCAAACAGTTCGGAGAGTTCAAGCCGATGCTGGCGGAACTCGCGGTCGCGAAGCTGTCGCCAATCTCGGCCGAGATGGCGCGGCTGATGGACGATCAGGCCGAGATCGACCGCATCCTGGCACGTGGCGCCGAACGCGCCCGCGCGATCACCGCGCCGATCCTGAAACGGACCTATGAAATCGTAGGCATGGTGTCCTAGCTCTCAAGGTTGATATACGCCCGCGCAGGGGATCTGCGCGGGATCGACCCTTTGCCGGAACGCGGATCCATCCGATAATCGGGCAAAGGAGACGCACCATGACCTATTCCGCCCCCGCCGGCACCTGTGTCGGCCATGTCCATCTGAAAGTGTCCGATCTGGACCGAGCCATCATGTTCTATCGCGATGTGCTGGGATTCGAGGTGCAACAGAGATACGGCGACGCCGCCGCCTTTCTGGGTGCCGGTGGCTATCACCACCATATCGGGCTGAACACCTGGCACAGCAGGGGTGGCGAGCAGCCGCCCGCGCGGGCGACCGGTCTTTACCATTCAGCCTTCCTCTACCCGGACCGCAAGGCGCTGGGAACGGTGCTGCGGCAGGTGATCGAGGCCGGGATACCGATCGACGGCGCCGCCGATCACGGGGTCAGCGAGGCGGTCTATCTGCGCGACCCCGATGGCAACGGGGTCGAGCTGTATCGTGACCGCGCGCCCGTGGACTGGCCGCGCGATGCCGAGGGTAATCTGGCGATGACCAACGCGCCGCTCGATATCCCCGCGCTGCTGGCCGAGGCCGGTTAGGACCGGCCTCGGTCACGCTACTTTCAGGCAGCCTTGGCCTGCAGGATCTCGTCCACCGTGGCATCCGCCACCTCGGCGGGGCTGACCGACAGGGTGCGGGCGCGGGTCAGGATACGGTCCATGGTCTCGTCCAACGCCGCAAGGCGACCGGCGACCCAGGCCTCGCGCCCCGAGATCTTGAGGATCTCGGTCGCCACATTGATGATGCCACCGCCATTGGCCACGTAATCCGGCGCATAGAGAATGCCCAGATCGTGCAAGCGGGTGGCATCCTCGGGCGTGGCCAACTGGTTGTTGGCCCCGCCGGCAACGACCCGGACCTTCAACTGCGGGATGGTCTCGGCATTCAGGATGGCACCGATGGCGCAGGGGGCAAAGATATCGGCCTCGACCCCGTAGATCGCATCGGGCGCGACGGCGGTGGCGCCAAACTCCTCGGCCACGCGGGCAACCTGGCGCGAGTCGATATCGGTGACGATCAGTTTGGCGCCTGCCTGATGCAGATAGCCACACAGGTAGTGGCCCACATGGCCCAGCCCCTGCACCGAAACGATACGCGCGCGCAGGTCGTCCGAACCAAAGCGGTGCCGCGCCGCCGTGCGGATGGCGTTGAAGATGCCGCGCGCGGTGATCGGCGAGGGGTCACCACTGGCGAAATCCCCATCGGCGAGGCCCGCGACACAGGCGGTACGCGTGCCGATCCGAGCCATGTCGGCGGGGGTCATGCCCATATCCTCGGCGGTCCAGTAACGGCCCGCAAGTGCCTCGACCGCCGCACCAAAGGCAGCAAGCAGGTCCGGCGTCTTCTGGGTTGCGGGATCGGCCATGATCACCGCCTTGCCACCGCCCAGATCAAGACCCGCCGCGGCGTTCTTGTAAGTCATGCCGCGCGACAGGCGCAGCGCGTCGTTAAGTGCGTCCGCCTCTTGCGCATAGGGGCGCATCCGCACGCCGCCCGCAGCGGGACCGCGCCGGGTGGAGTGGATGGCGATAAAGCCCAGAAGCCCGCTCTCGGGGTCCGCGATACGGACCACCTGTTCATGTTCGGGCGCTGCGACGGGTGTAATCTGCATGGAATCCTCCGCTGAATGGCCCTCTATCTGCCACAACTGCGGCGCTGTTTTTCACCAAGATTGCGCGCCGCGTCGGCAAAGATTAGAGTTATTCACCAAGATATCCATTATCTTTGGAGATATTCACCAATGGATCAGATCGACCATCGCATTGTGCGCGCCCTGCAACGCGACGGGCGCATGACCATCTCGGATCTGGCCGACAAGGTCGGGCTGTCGCCCACCCCCTGCGCCCGGCGGCTGGAGCGGTTGCAGCGTGACGGCGTGATCACCGGTTACAGCGCCCGGGTCGATCCGGCAAAGCTGGGGCTGGGCGTGTCGGTCTTTGTCTCGGTCGAACTGGAGCGACAGGAGCGCGCCGCCGTCGATGCATTCGAACGGGCGATCCGTACCTGTGACGAGGTGATGGAATGCTATCTGATGACCGGTTCGCGCGATATCCTGCTGCGGGTTCTGGTAGCGGATCTGGCGGCCTTCGATGCGTTTCTGGAAAACCGTCTGATGCAGATCCCCGGCATCCGCAACCTGCGGTCCAACTTTGCCCTGCGCACCATGGTCCAGCGCGACAGCCTGCCCGCAATCCGCCGTTAGAAAGGTCTGGACCTCTGACCCAGTCAGGCCTACCCTGATATCAACCCGAGGGAGGCGATCATGGCAACCGGCAGCAATATCCGCACCTATTTCCAAGGCAGCTGGCACGAGGGCGACGCCCCGATCATCCGCGCCGCCGATCACGGCGCCTGGCTGGGATCGGGCGTGTTCGACGGTGCCCGCTATTTTGACGGAATGGCCCCCGATCTTGAGGCGCATTGCGCCCGGGTCAACCGCTCGGCCGAGGCGCTGATGCTGACCCCCACGGTGTCGACCGAAGACATGATCGAGATCGTGCGCGAAGGGCTCAAGGCCTATGGCCCAGACCAGGCGGTCTATATCCGGCCGATGTACTGGGGCATCGACGGGGATCCGACCGCGATCATCCCGCAGGCCGACAGCACCGGTTTCGCCGTCTGCCTCGAAGAAATCCCGATGGCGCCCGCCACGGCCTCGGCGACGCTGACAACCACCCGGTTCCGCCGCCCGGTGCTCGAGGACGCGGTGGTCAACGCCAAGGCCGGATGCCTTTACCCCAACAACGCCCGGATGCTGCGCGAGGCGCGGTCGAAGGGGTTCACCAATGCGCTGGTCGCCGATGCGCTGGGCAATGTGGCCGAAACCGCCACCGCCAATATCTTTATGGTCAAGGATGGCGAGGTGTTCACACCCATCGCAAACGGCACCTTCCTGGCCGGCATCACCCGGGCCCGCCACATCAAGAATCTGCGCGCTGACGGTGTTCCCGTGCATGAAGCGGTTCTGAGCTTTGCCGATTTCCATGCCGCTGACGAGGTGTTCATGTCCGGCAACATGAGCAAAGTGACCCCGGTCACCGCGTTGGACGACACCCAGTACCAGATCGGCCCGATCGCCCGTCGCGCGCGCACGCTCTATTGGGACTGGGCGAAATCCAACGCGTGATCCTGCGCTTTGCAGAGCTGCGTCGGGACCTGCTGACGCTTGCGGTCGGTACGTGTGGCGCGTTGGTTGCGGCCCTGCTACACTTTCCGATGGCGCTTTTGGCCGGACCCGCCGTCCTGGTATCGCTGGCTGGGGTGTCGGGGCTATCGCTGCATATCTCGCCACGGCTACGCGACACAGGCTTTCTCATTGTCGGCCTCAGCATCGGCTCTATGGTGAGCCCTGAAAGCATCGAGGCGATGATGCGCTGGCCGGTGGCTTTCGGCCTGCTGGCCGGGCTGACCCTGATCACGCCCTGGGCCGGGCGTTGGCTGATCCCGCGCCTGTTGCCCATCGACCGGGATGAAGCATTTCTCGCCGCCGCCCCCGGTCACCTAAGCCTTGTTATCGCCTTGGCCGACAGCCTGCGCCTGTCGCTCACCCGCCCCGTCGTGCTGGCCTCGATCCGTCTGATGGCGCTGACGCTTCTGGTGCCTCTGGCCGCTACTGTGGCGGGGATCGAGATCGGTCCGGGCCTGCCGCAGGCGTCGGTCGTGACTCCATGGGTCTGGATTCTTGGCCAGCTCGTGGCGGCCTTGTTGCTTGCCCCCCTGCTGAAAGCGGCCAGGCTGCCCGCTCATGTGCTGATTGCCGGCATTCTGGTGGCCGCCACAACGCATCTTGCGAGCTGGACGGAAGGCGGCCTGCCAAGCTGGGCCGCGCAAGCGGCGCTGGTCCTGATGGGTACGCTGATCGGAACCCGGTTTGGAGGCATGGGGTGGCGTGAGTTGCGTCAAAGCCTGACAGCCGGTCTGGCCATTGTCGCCCTGACCACGGGCCTGGCGGCGCTGGTGGCGCTCCCGGCCTCTTATCTATCCGGTCTGCCGCTGCTGGATGTACTACTGGGTTTTTCGCCCGGCGGTCTTGAAACCATGATCATTCTCGGCGCCGCCATGGGCGCCGATCCCAGCTTTGTCGCGGCGGCGCATCTGTTCCGACTGTCCGTATTGGCCGTCGTCCTGACCCTCTATGCCACGAAGGTAGCGCGGAGGGCGGCAGGGAAAAGCGATGGACAGCGTTAGGCCCCTCAGGCAGATTGACCGGGATTGTGGAGGACCGAGATGCGCAAGTTCCTTGTTGTACTGGATGACAGCCGCGAATGCCTGAACGCGATGCGGTTTGCCGCCATGCGCGCCGCCCATACCGGCGGAGGGGTGGCGATCCTATCGGTGATCCCACCTGATGAGTTCAATCACTGGATCGGCGTCGGCGAAGTGATGCGCGAAGAGGCGCGTGAGCGTATCCACGCCCATTTCGAGGTGTTCGCCAAATGGATGCGCGACAAGCAGGGGGTCGAGCCCGAACTGGTGATCCGCGAGGGCGAAGCCGTACCCGAGATCATTGCTCATATTCAGGAAGACCCCGAAATCGGTGTTCTGGTCCTGGGTGCGGGTACCGACAAGAAGGGCCCTGGCCCGCTGGTTTCACAAATGAGCCGTTCGTCGGGCAGCTTGCCCATTCCCATAACCATCGTGCCGGGCGACCTGAGCAAGGAAAAGCTGGAAGCGATCACCTGAGGCCAACATGAGCAAACGCATCGCATTCTGGTTCGAATTTGCCTCGACCTATTCCTATCTCTCGGCGATGCGGATCGAACGGGCCGCCGAAGAGTTGGGGGTCTCGGTCGACTGGGAACCATTCCTGCTGGGGCCGATCTTTGCAGCGCAGGGCTGGACCAGTTCACCCTTCAACCTCTATCCAGCCAAGGGGCGGTACATGTGGCGCGACATGGAGCGGCTTTGTGCCCGGCAGGGCTTGCCGCTGACGCGCCCCGACCCGTTCCCGCAAAATGGACTTCCGGCGGCACGACTGGCACTGGTGGCCCGCGAGATGGGCGGCATCGCAGCCTTTGTACGCGCCGTCTATGGCGCGCAGTTCGGGCGCGGGCTGACAATCTCGGACCCGCAGGTGATGTCCGAATGCTGGGCCGAGGCAGGGCTACCGCCCGAGGCGATGGCGCAGGCCAAAACGCCCGAGATCAAGGCCGCGCTATTTGCGCAAGGTGAACGCGCTGCCGCGCTCGATCTGTTCGGCGCCCCCAGTTTCGTGGTGGGCGAAGAACTGTTCTGGGGCGATGACCGGCTGGATCAGGCGCTGGCGCTGGCTGCACGGTCCTGAATGACCCAAATCTTCGGCGTCCTGCGCGCACCCGTTTGCATGAGCGGTCGAGTTCACTCTGATCTGGTGCGGGCGCGATGTGACGCGACCTTGGCCCGGTTGCCGCAGACCGCCATGCTGCACCATCGGCGCCGATTGTTCTTGCTGGTATCGCGAAACCAGTAGGTACAGGTGGGTCCGTCGCATTGCCGGGTCCGGCCGGGTTCCCCCTGGCACAACGACTCGGCTATGGCAGCGGCGCAAAGGCCGACCAAATCGCTGCCATTTCGAAGTCTTGGCACCTGCTGCAATTCCGGCACGCCCCCCTCCTTCACGACGATGCGGCCATGCCGGCTGGTTTCCGCAAGACAGGCATTCAGGCGGTCAAGGAATTCGGCCGAGGCGACGGGGACATTGTCGCGAAACGCGGCCCGCAGTTCCCGCAGGTCAGAGGCGGTGGCCTCAAGTTCCTGTGCCTCAAGCGTGTTACTTACCGCCTCAGCCTCTTCGGCGGTGAGCAATCCGACGGACTGCATCCAACACAGCATCTCGGTACCGTTTCGCAACCAGTCCAATTCCTCGCCATAGGGCGCCCCCATCGAGTTCAGCAGTTCGACCCCCGTATCGTCGGCAATCAGATAAGGCGGTGGAAGCGTGGTGCGCATGGATCGAATGCCCCGAGTCAGGTCACGTTGGCGTGACCCATTTCGTAACCCCCTAAATCGCTCTTTACAAGTTTCCACCCCCATGTAACCGATCATATTACCTTAAATGGTTACAGAGGAGCCCCCTATGCCAACCCTTCTTCATATCGTCGCCTCACCCCGTGGCGTCGCATCGAAATCAAACGCACTTGCCGAGGCCTTCGTCACCGCACAACGCGCCAAAGACCCCACTCTCCGGGTGGATCGCATTGACCTTTGGAACGAGGACCTGCCCGCCTTTGACGGCGATCCAGCCGCCGCCAAGATGACCTTTTTCGGAGTGGGCGAGATGGACCCGGCCAAGGAACAAGCCTGGTCCGAAGTTGCACGGATCACCGACCGCTTCATGGCGGCCGACCACATCGTGCTCGGCGTTCCGATGTGGAACGGCGGCATACCTTATCGGCTGAAGCACTATATCGACATCATTACCCAGCCCGGAATGCTGTTCGGCTTCGACCCTGAAGAAGGTTATTCGGGCCTGCTGCGGAACAAGAAGGCAACGGTGGTGACCACCAGCGGCGTCTGGTCCGAGGGTGCGGACGCAAAGTATGGCAGCGATTTTCACTCAACCTATCTGAAGTGGTGGCTCGAGACCATCGGGATCACGGATGTGACCATCGTCAGATACCAGCCTTCGCTGCTGACGAACGATCCGCAGGCGGGGTATGACCGCGCCCAAGCCGCCCTGACAGCGATGTGATCACCGGTGACCGTCAAAGGGTTGGCCAGATCAAGGCCAACCCGAGATTTAGAATGGTTCAAAAGTTGACAAGGGGCGGGTGCCGCCTCATATCTGAGGGGAGCGATAAGGAATTCCGACCATGTTCATCCAGACCGAATCGACCCCGAACCCGGCAACGCTGAAATTCCTGCCTGGACAGACAGTTCTGGAGGCAGGAACCGCCGATTTCCCCTCGGCTGACGCCGCCGAGAAATCACCATTGGCCGCGCGCATCTTTGCTGTCTCCGGGGTAACCGGCGTCTTCTTTGGCAATGATTTCGTAACCGTGACCAAGGCCGAAGGGATCGAGTGGGATCATATCAAACCCGCGATCCTGGGCGCGGTGATGGAGCATTACCAGTCCGGCCAGCCGGTGATGGGCGCCGATGCACAGGCCGCCTCGGGCCATGCCGAACATAGCGGCGAGGATGCCGAGGTCGTGACCCAGATCAAGGCGCTGCTGGACAGCCGGGTCCGCCCGGCGGTGGCTCAGGATGGCGGCGACATCACCTTTCACGGGTTTGACAGAGGTGTAGTCTATCTCCACATGCAGGGCGCCTGTGCCGGCTGCCCCTCGTCGACGCTGACCCTGAAAATGGGTATCGAGAACCTGCTTCGCCATTACATTCCCGAAGTAACCGAGGTGCGCCCCGTTGCCGTCTGACCCGGTCATTCTGGCATTCGACACATCGGCCGCGCATTGCGCGGCCGCTTTGCTGGTGAGTGACCGGATCGTCGCCGCCACCGCCGAGGAAATGACGCGCGGTCAGGCAGAGCGGCTGGTGCCCATGCTCGAAGAGATGCTGAGAGAAGCGGGATTGGGCTGGCGCGATCTCGACGCCATCGGCGTCGGTATCGGGCCGGGCAATTTCACCGGCATCCGCATTTCCGTCTCGGCCGCGCGCGGGCTGGCATTGGGGCTTGGCATCCCGGCAGTCGGCGTGGACGGGTTCGAGGCCCGCGCGCTGCTGACCCCGCCGGGCGTCTACCCGGCGATCCCCGCGCCCCGCGATCACGTCTACCTCGCCCCCGATGGCGGCACCCCACAGCTCTTGCCCCGGGATCAGGCCGAGGCGCTTGGCCCGCTTCAGGCCGAGTACAGCCCGCAAGGGCTGGCCGAGGCCATCGCCCATGCCGCCGCCCCGCGCTGGCGCGATGCCACCATCCCGCCGGCCCCGCTTTATGTCCGCCCGGCAGATGCGGCGCCATCACGCGACCGGCCTCCGGTGCTGCTCGATCCATGACACCGGCAGAGCTGGCCCGGCTGCATGGCCGCGCCTTCACCCAGTCGCGCCCCTGGAGCGAGTCGGAGTTCACCGCTCTGCTGGGTAATCCGCATTCCCATCTCGTCGGCAATCTCCGCTGTTTCGCCCTGTTTCAGGTGATCGCGGGCGAGGCCGAATTGCTGACCATCGCCACCGATCCGGACCAGCGCCGCCAGGGGCTGGCCCGCGCCTGCATGAATGAGTGGCAGATACAGGCGGCGCATGCCGGTGCCACCCGCGCCCTGCTTGACGTCGCGGACGATAACGAACCGGCCATTGCACTCTATACCTCCTGCGGCTATGCGCCCTGCGGTCTGCGCCGGAGCTACTACCGGCGTCCGAGTGGAGAGACAGCCGATGCCATCGTGATGGAGCGCCCCCTGCCCTGACGGCAAGCGCCGCATTCTCGGACCAAGCGGTCAAAAAGCGGTTGACCGGCAGGCTTGCAACCGTCCTTAATTGCCAGCATCACAGCAGTTCTGCTCGCTCTGAGCGGGGTGACTGGTCCGCCCACCGCCCCGGGAACAATAACCAACGGGAGTATAAAATGACCCTGATGAAATCCCTGATGGGAGCCGCCGCCGCGATGGCGCTGACCGCAGGCGCCGCCTTGGCCGAACCAGCCCTGATCTTTGATCTGGGCGGCAAGTTCGACAAGTCGTTCAACGAGGCCGCATTCAACGGCGCGCAGCGCTGGGCCGAGGAGACCGGCGGCAGCTTCCGCGAGATCGAACTGCAATCGGAAGCCCAGCGCGAGCAAGCGCTGCGCCGCTTTGCCGAGGCAGGCGCCAACCCGGTCATCACCATGGGCTTTGCCATGGCCGACCCGCTGAGCGCAGTGGCCGCCGACTATCCCGACACCAAGTTCGTCGCGGTCGACGTGACCTGGCTTGACGCGCCGAACATCCGTCAGATCGGCTTTGCCGAACACGAAGGCTCGTATCTGGTCGGCATGATGGCGGCGATGGCTTCGAAATCGGGCACCGTGGGCTTTGTCGGCGGCATGGACATTCCGCTGATCCGTCACTTTGGCTGCGGCTATGCCCAGGGCGCCAAGGCGGTGAACCCCGATGTCAAGATCGTGGCCAACATGACCGGCACTACTCCGGCCGCATGGAACGACCCGGTGAAGGGATCGGAACTGACCAAAGCGCAGATCAGCCAGGGCGCTGATGTGGTCTATGCCGCCGCCGGCGGCACCGGTGTCGGCGTGCTGCAGACCGCCGCCGATGAGGGCATTCTGTCGATCGGCGTCGACAGCAACCAGAACCACCTGCATCCCGGCAAGGTGCTGACCTCGATGCTGAAACGCGTCGATGTGGCCGTCTATGACGCGATGAAGGCCGGCGAAAACCTCGAAACCGGCGTTTTCAACATGGGTCTGGCCGAAGAGGGCGTGGGCTATGCGCTGGACGACAACAACGCCGCCCTGATCTCGGACGAGATGAAATCGGCGGTCGATCAGGCCCGCCAGGACATCATCGACGGCAAGCTGAACGTGGTGAGCTATTACGAGAACGACAGCTGCCCCGCACTGAAGTTCTGATCCAGATCGCGGGCCGGACCCTCCGGCCCGCATTCACCCGGCGCTCCTTCGGCCCTGCGGGCCATCCTTGCGAAAACGCCCGCCTAGGCGGATGAGCGCCCTTTCGGCCATCGAGGACAAGACATGACCGTCCCCGCCATCGAGCTTAAAGGGATTTCCAAATCCTTTGGGCCTGTGCAAGCAAACAAGGACATCTCGATCAGCGTCGCCCCCGGCACCATTCACGGTATCATCGGCGAAAACGGTGCGGGCAAGTCCACCCTGATGAGCATCCTTTACGGCTTCTACAAGGCCGACAAGGGCGAGATATGGATCAACGGCAAGAAGACCGAGATCCCTGACAGCCAGGCGGCCATTGCCGCCGGAATCGGCATGGTTTTCCAGCATTTCAAGCTGGTCGAGAATTTTACCGTGCTGGAAAACATCATTCTGGGCGCCGAGGATGGCGGGTTGCTGAAACCCTCGCTGGCCAAGGCCCGCCGAACCCTGGCCGAGCTGGCCGCCGAATACGAGCTGAACGTCGACCCCGATGCGGTGATCGAAGAGATCGGCGTCGGCATGCAGCAGAGGGTCGAGATCCTCAAGGCGCTGTATCGTCAGGCCGAAATCCTGATCCTGGACGAGCCGACTGGCGTGCTGACCCCGGCCGAAGCCGATCAGCTGTTCCGCATCCTTCACCGGCTCAAGGACGAAGGTAAGACGATCATCCTGATCACCCACAAGCTGCGCGAGATCATGGAGGCGACTGACACGGTCAGCGTCATGCGGCGCGGCGAGATGACGGCCACCGTCAAGACGGCCGAAACCAGTCCCGAACATCTGGCCGAGTTGATGGTGGGCCGCAAGGTGCTGCTGCGCGTCGACAAGGTGCCCGCAAAACCCGGCCAACCGATCCTGGAAATCGAAAACCTGCGCGTAACCGACGAAAAGGGAGTCGAACGGGTCAAGGGCATCGACCTGACCGTGCGCGCGGGCGAGATCCTGGGCATTGCCGGCGTTGCCGGGAATGGCCAGTCGGAACTGCTCGAGGTGCTGGGCGGCATGCGCCCAGGCAGCGGCGCGATCCGGCTGAACGGCGCCCCGCTGCCGCTGAGCGGCCCGGGATCCGACGCCCGTGCCCGCCGCGCCGCCCATGTGGCCCATGTGCCCGAGGATCGCCAGCGTGAAGGTCTGATCATGGACTTCCACGCCTGGGAAAACGTCGCCTTTGGCTATCACCACGATCCGGCCTATCAATCCGGCATATTCATGAACAACGCCGCCCTGCGCGCCGATACCGACCGCAAGATCGAGAAATTCGATGTCCGCCCTGCCGACGGTTGGCTGGCGGCCAAGAACTTCTCGGGCGGAAACCAGCAAAAGATCGTCGTGGCGCGCGAGATCGAGCGCAATCCCGACCTGTTGCTGGTCGGTCAGCCCACGCGTGGCGTCGATATCGGCGCCATCGAGTTCATTCACAAACAGATCGTCGCCCTGCGCGATCAGGGCAAGGCGGTGTTGCTCGTCTCGGTCGAGCTGGAGGAGATCTTTGGCCTCGCCGACCGTATCGCGGTGATGTTCGACGGCCATATCATGGGCGAACGCCTGCCCGACGAGACGGATGAAAAGGAACTTGGCCTCTTGATGGCCGGTGTCAACGGGGAGGCCGCCTGATGGACAAGATGCCCAAATGGGCCGATGTGGTGCTGATCCCGCTGATCAGCCTGATCCTGGCCGCGATCCTGTCGGCACTGGTGATCCTTGGTATCGGTGAGGATCCGGTGGCCGCCGTCAACATGATGGTATCGGGGGCGCTGGGGTCGACCTATGGCTGGGGCTATACGCTCTATTACGCCACCAATTTCATGTTCACCGGCCTGGCCGTGGCCGTCGCCTTTCATGCCCGCCTGTTCAACATCGGCGGCGAGGGGCAGGCAATGCTGGGCGGGCTTGGCGTGGCGATGATTTGCCTCTACATCCCTTGGCCGCACTGGACGATGGCGCTGTTGGCCGCCTGCGCGGCCTCGATGCTGTTCGGGGCCGTCTGGGCCGCGATCCCGGCCTATCTGCAAGCGCGCCGGGGCAGCCATATCGTGATCACCACGATCATGTTCAACTTCATCGCTGCGGCCTTGCTGAACTATATGCTGGTCAATGTGATGCGGCCCGACGGCTCGATGGACCCGGCCAGCGAACGCTTTCCGACCGCCGTGCATCTGCCCACCCTGCATGAGCTGCTGGCCCCGATCGGCATCAGCTTTTCCAAGGCGGCACCGGCAAACGTTTCGCTGCTGGTGGCGGTGCTGGCCTGTGTCGTGGTCTGGGCGCTGATCTGGCGCACCCGGCTGGGATATGAAATCCGCGCCTATGGCCATTCCGAGTCCGGGGCGCTTTATGCCGGGATATCGCCCTTCAAGATCACCATGGTCGCCATGCTGATCTCGGGCGCGCTGGCCGGGCTCATGGCCACCAACAACGTGATGGGCGAGGCCGAGCGGCTGGTCCTGAACTCAACCGAAGGCGCGGGCTTTATCGGGATTGCCGTGGCGCTGATGGGGCGCAGCCACCCTTTCGGGGTATTTCTGGCCGCGATCCTGTTCGGCTTTCTCTATCAGGGCGGCGCTGAATTGGCCTTGTGGACCAACATCCCGCGCGAACTGATCGTGGTGATCCAGGCGCTGGTGATCCTGTTCACCGGGGCGCTGGACAACATGGTGCGGATGCCGCTGGAGAAAGTCTTCCTGGCCCTGCGGAAAGGCAAAGCGTGATGGATTTCCTGACGATCATCCAGGTGCTCGACTCGACGATCCGCCTGTCGACGCCGCTGTTGCTGGCCTGCCTGGCCGGGCTCTATTCCGAACGGGCGGGCATTTTCGACATCGGCCTTGAAGGCAAGATGCTGATGGCCGCGTTCTTTTCCGCAGCCGTTGCCGCGGTCAGCGGTTCGGTCTGGCTGGGCCTTCTTGCCGGGATCGCCTCGT
This sequence comes from Ruegeria sp. YKSF070, assembly GCF_059612725.1. Taxonomy (NCBI): domain Bacteria; kingdom Pseudomonadati; phylum Pseudomonadota; class Alphaproteobacteria; order Rhodobacterales; family Roseobacteraceae; genus Ruegeria; species Ruegeria sp. YKSF070. The sequence continues at coordinate 46,073 of NZ_JBXWRD010000012.1, forward strand.
CTCTGGTGCTGGCAGCGTTGCATGGGCTGGCCTCGATCACCTTTCGCGGCAACCAGCTGATTTCCGGGGTCGCGATCAACTTCCTTGCCGCAGGCATGACTGTTCTGGTGGCGCAGGACTGGTTCAAGCAGGGCGGGCGCACGCCGTCGCTGTTCGGGGGCGCCCGGTTCGAACCGATCGACTGGCCGCTGGCCGAGACGTTGAGCGGCATCCCCGTTCTGGGGCCGATCTATGCCGAGTTGCTGTCGGGCCATTCGGTGCTGGTCTATCTGGCGTTTCTTGCAGTGCCCGGCACCTGGTGGCTGCTTTATCGCACCCGATTCGGCCTGCGCCTGCGCGCGGTGGGCGAGAATCCGGCCGCTGTCGATACTGCCGGTGTCTCGGTCGTTGGTTTGCGCTATGCGGCGGTGATGATCTGCGGCGTGCTCTGCGGTATAGCCGGCGCCTACCTGGCCACTGCGCTTCAGGCCGGGTTCGTCAAGGACATGACCGCCGGACGCGGCTTTATCGCGCTGGCGGCGTTGATCTTTGCCAAATGGCGCCCGTTGCATGCGATGTGGGCCTGCCTACTGTTCGGGCTGCTGCAAGCCATTGCGCTCAGGTTCCAGAATATCGACCTTGGCGGTGTCGTAATCCCCGTCCAGGTGATGGACGCCCTGCCCTACATCCTGACCGTGGTGATCCTGGCGGGATTCGTCGGCAAGGCGATTCCCCCGCGCGCGGGTGGCGAACCCTATGTGAAAGAGCGGTGATAGGGCCAGTTCCCCGGGGAATTTCGGTCCTGTTCGCTGCAAAGCGGCATTCCCCGTTGATTTGACGGGGCATGCCGGTTTAACAAAAAACATGCAGATATACCTTCCCATTGCCGAGGTTTCGGTCAACGCGTTCCTGCTGCTGGGCCTCGGCGGCATGGTCGGCATCCTGTCGGGCATGTTCGGGGTTGGTGGCGGCTTTCTGATGACGCCCTTGCTGTTCTTCATCGGCATCCCGCCCGCCGTGGCGGTGGCGACCGAAGCGAACCAGATCGTCGCCTCGTCCTTTTCGGGGGTTCTGGCGCATTTCCGAAGGCGTACGGTCGATTTCAGGATGGGAACCATCCTGCTGATCGGCGGCCTGACCGGCGCGGCGCTGGGGGTGGTCCTGTTCAACTATCTCAAGAGCCTGGGCCAGGTCGATCTGCTGGTAAAGCTCTGTTATGTCGTCTTTCTGGGCATCATCGGCGGTCTGATGTTCATCGAAAGCCTGAATGCGATCCGTAAATCGCGCAAGACAGGTGGCGCGGTCCCAAAACGGCGCCAGCGTGGCTGGATCCATGCGATGCCGTTCAAGATGCGATTCCGCACCTCGGGCCTTTATATCTCGGTCATCCCGCCTGTGGTGGTTGGTCTGCTGGTCGGCGTGCTGTCAGCAATCATGGGGGTTGGCGGCGGCTTTATCATGGTGCCCGCGATGATCTATCTGCTGGGCATGCCGACCAAGGTCGTGGTGGGCACCTCGCTGTTCCAGATCATCTTTGTCACCGCTTTTACCACCATGCTGCATGCCACCACCAACTACACGGTTGACGTGGTGCTTGCGGTGCTGCTGCTGATCGGAGGAGTGGTCGGTGCACAAATCGGAACGGTGATCGGCGCCCGGATGAAGGCCGAGCAACTGCGTATCCTGCTGGCTGGGCTGGTTTTGGCGGTCTGCGCCAAACTGGCACTCGACCTTCTGCTGATGCCCAGCGAGCTTTTCTCGCTTGGCGCCTCGGGGGGGCACTGAGATGCGCCGCGTCGTTCTTGCCACTCTGCTGGCGCTGGTGATGCCGCTGATGGCCACGGCCACCGAAGAACAAGTGGTACTTGGCCTGAGCCGTGATCGTGTTGCGATCACCGCCGACTTTGACGGTTCAGACATCCTGATCTTTGGCGCGGTGAAGCGCGAAACACCGATCCCGCAGGGCGATCCGCTTCAGGTGATCGTGGCGGTGTCGGGTCCTTCGACCCCGGTGCTGGTTCGCCGCAAGGAAAAGAAGCTGGGAATCTGGGTCAACACCGACAGCGTTCTGGTGGATTCAGCCCCCAGTTTCTATGCCGCCGCGACCAGTGCGCCGTTCAGCCAGGCCCTGAGCGATACCGAGGACCTGCGCCACAAGGTTTCCATCAAGCGGGCAATCCGCTCGGTAGGCGCCGACATGAACATAGCCGACGCGCAAGAGTTTACCCGAGCCGTTGTTCGCATTCGCCAGAACGAAGGGCTGTATTCCATCCGCGAGAACACCGTTGCCGTGGATGAGCAGACCCTGTTCCGGACCGAGATCGACATGCCCGCCAACCTGACCGAGGGCGAATATGTCGCGCGTATCTTCCTGACTCGCGGCGGCAAGGTGGTTTCGAACTTCCAAACCACGATCGACGTGCGAAAGGTGGGGCTGGAACGGTTCCTGTTCAATCTGGCGCATCAGCAACCGGTTCTGTATGGGCTGATGTCGCTGGCCATTGCGATCGCCGCCGGTTGGGGCGCCTCTGCCGCATTCCGGGCGCTGCGCGGAAACTAGAACTCAGCCGCGCCCGACATAGGGCATCGTGGTCGCCATCACCGTCATGAACAGGACATTTGCCTCGGGCGGCAGGGTCGCCATGTGCAGAACCGATCGGGCCGCGTCCTCGACCGCCATCGACGGATCAGGCGTGCGGCCTTCGGCCAGCGCCCTTTCGTTCAGGCCCCGTACCATATCGGTCTGGGCATTGCCGATGTCGATCTGTCCCGCCGCGATGCCAAAGGCGCGGCCATCCAGTGACAAGCTACGGGTCAGACCGGTGATCGCATGCTTTGTCGTGGTGTAGTGGATCGAGTTCGGCCGGGGTGCATGGGCCGCAATCGACCCGTTATTGATTATCCGACCACCCTGTGGCGCCTGCCCTCGCATCCAGGCAAAAGCGGCTCGGGCGCAAAGGAACATACCGTTCAGGTTCACATTGACGGTTGTGAACCAGTCATCGAGAGCGATTTCGTCAATGGTGCCGGCCGGAGCAAAGATACCCGCATTGTTGAACAGCACATCCAGCCGCCCAACCCTGCCCTGAAACCGGGTAACAGCCCGCTCGACTGACTGTGGATCGGTCACATCCGCGACCAGCGGGACCGCGCGGTCGTGACCTGCCGCGATTTCCTCCAGCATCTCTCCACGCCGAGCCAGCAAACCCACGGTCCAGCCTTCCCCAAGGAACAGTTCGGCGGTGGCGCGCCCGATGCCGGAACTGGCACCTGTGATCAGGATGGTTCTCATGCCTCTTGCTCCTCTTCCAGCGTCAGCACCGGCGCGGCGGCCTGCCGCAGATCATCGACCCGCAGCGGATAGGTCGGTTTCGACAGGCGATTGCGCACCACCCAGATCAGCCTCTCCTGCGCGCGGGTGATTGCCACATAGGCCAGTCGTTTCCAGAGGGGTTGCCCTGCCTCGACGCGTCCGGCGCGGGCAGCGGCATAGATGTCAGGGGCAAAGACCTGCACCGTCTCCCATTGCGACCCCTGCGCCTTGTGGATGGTCACCGCCGCCCCATGCAGGAACGTCGCCCCCATGCGTGCCGCGAAAGGAATGAAAGGTTCTTCTTCGTCGGGTTTTTCGATCTTGACGATCGAGGCGGCGCTGACCTGAGGATCCTCCGCGCCCATCACATGCAGGCGCGAGAAACCCGGTTTGCGGCCGGGGCCCAGATAGATCACCTGCGCGCCCTTGATCAGGCCTCGCGCTTCGAGGTCGAGCCGTTTCTTGCGGTGTTTGAGCGGCAACTCGATCCCGTCGCAGATCAGCGGTTCACCCTCCAGAAGTTCGGTCTCAGGCGCCCCGTGGACCGAGCGAAAGGCGTTAATCAGGCGAATCCGGGTGGCGTTGCGCCAGACCAGGACCGGACTGCGGGCCATCAGGTCGACCTCGACCCTGCCGCCCCAGACGACACGATCATCCTGTCTAGCCTTGTCTTCGACCATGCGCTCGAACGCTTCGAAATCGAGCGTTGGATCAGCCAGAGCATGGGCCAAATCCAGAATCGGGCTGTCGGCCTCTTGCCGATGAATACGGCTGAGCGTCAGTTTACGCGGCGCAGGCAACCCATCGAACACCATCGAGCCGGATTGGTTGACCGGTGCCAGCTGCGCTGGATCGCCAAACAGGATCAGGGTGGGAAAGATCTCTTTCAGATCCTCGAACTGACGGTCATCCAGCATCGAGGCCTCGTCGATGAAACCGATATCCAGAGGTTCCTCGCGGCGTTTCCAGCCGGTTATGAAATCCGACCCGCGCAATCCCGCCGCCGCCAACGCGCCGGGAATTGATGTGTTGCGTGCATAAAACGCCGCCGCACGGTCGAGCGCCGCATCGCTCAGCCCCTCGATCTCGGGCCTTTCGCCATTGCCGGCCAGCCATTCGGCGATACGCTCGTAATCGGGATCATAGACCGGAGTATAGAGGATACGATGGATCGTGGTTGCGGGGACCCCGCGCAGACGCAGTACGCTGGCGGCCTTGTTGGTGGGGGCAAGTACCGCCAACGTGCGCCGGTCCTTGCTCTTGCGGCCTTCGTAGTCACCCGAAACAACCTGCACCCCGGCCTCAGTCAAAGCCTTGCAGAGTTCGGCCAGCAACAGGGTCTTGCCCGACCCCGCCTTACCAATCACTGCCATCACCCCGGTCTTGCCCCCGCCGGGCGGGCGCAGCAGCGCATCATCGTCCAGATCGACCCCGGCCGCACGCAGAAGCTCGGCAATGGCGTCAAAGGCATTGGCCTGATCATCGGAATAGGTAACAGCATTTGTGGTCATGGCGCGACCCTACAGTCGGTGGTCGCGCCGTGCCAGAGAGGACCGGACCGGTTCGGAAATTATCCCGTACGCACGATCCGATGGCGGCCCGCCCTGCCAAAGGCGCGGTTGAACCAGAGCCGTGACAACTCGCGCGGGATGCCCGCCCGTTCGGCGACCCGGGTGCAATCGGCGGGTGAGAAAGGCCAGAGCCCGACATAAATCTTGTCGCGGCCTTCCCCCTCGCTCCCCAAGACTTCGGGAGAGGAACCGATAAGCCGATAGATCCGGATCATCCGCTCGTCAAAGACCCCGGCGATATGGGTCAGGCCGAAACCCTCCATGACTTCGCCACCGCTGAGCATGATCGCCCCCGCCACTCGCGAGCTGGCCCGCCGCGAGAGGCAGAACCGCGTCACCTCCCAGATCAGCGGGCTGCAAATCGGGCTGCCGCCGGTCAGGTGCCCAAACACATCGTTGATCATGACCGGCCCGGTCGTGGGCAGAAATCGCATCGAGCCGCCATGTCTGCCATCGGGTTCTTCCCAGATGACATAAAGCGGGTTCAGATCGTCGTATTGATCGCGCTCTTCCCCGTGCTCATTGACGTGTACATTCCATCCCAGGCGTGTCTTGAACTGGTCCGCACGATCCACAAACATGGATTTCGCGAGTTTCGGATACCGATGCAGTTCATCTGCATACAAATAGCGCAGCATTCGTTCGTTCCCTTGCCGTCCGTTATGGAACAAAAGGGGTACATACGAATGGTTAACATCTGGTCAGCAGTGCGGACGCTGCTTAAACCACGATAAGCCCACGACTCATGGCAGTCGCTATCGCATGAGTTGTGTTGAGCGCGCCCAGTTTGAAACGGGCACTTTCGATATAGACCCGCAGGGTGTGTTCCGAGATCGACAGCGAATGCGCCACCTGTGCCCGACTGTAACCAAGAGCCAGCAACGTCATCGCGTCAACCTCGCGCGGCGACAGATTGCGAGGTTGCTCCGGTTGGCGCGAGCGTTCGAATTCCAGCGCCTTGCGGTTAAAAAAATGTGCGATCAGAATCAGATCGCGCCCATAGGTTTCGGTGAATTCGGACCATTCCGCGTCATCGCAGACATGGTTCAGCGTGAAGAGCGCGAACTGTCCGTTCGGGCCTCGGATCGGAATCGAATATCCCTGATTGCCGACCCCGTGTTCCAGCGCATCCTGCAAGAACGCCTTGGCGACCTTGCCGGACCAGTCGAGTCGCTTCCAGTCGACCGGGTGAAACCTTTGAAAACATCCCAGAATCACCGGATCTATCCGATGATAGTTCTTTTCCAGATACCGTTCCTGCCAGGCCTGAGGATAGGTTGCACATCCATATTGATCGCCTGCGCTGTCAACCCAATGATAGACGATATGGTCAATTTCGAGCGTATCGCGCAGTTTGACGGTAACCCTTTCGAGATCTTCAAGCGCGCTGGTGGCGTCCAAGTCCTCCAAAATCGGGTTCAGGTTGACCTTTCTGCCCATGGGTCGGTAACAGCGCCTCTTCTCTCTTGGACGCGATTTCTGCCGCGGCAACGATCTTGGTGTCGTCGAGCTGCTCGGCCAGAGCACTCAGCCCGTTCGCGCTGGCGAAGGTTTTGAGGTCCGACAGGACGTCCAGTATCCACTCAGTTTGCGGCATCAGAGTCTCTCCGAAACGGTTAACGAAAGGTTAACACAACTATAGCATGTGCGGCTTGCGGGCGAAAATTCACTGCTTTCCACTCCCCAAAAGTAGCGAGGTCGAAATTTCTAACCTCCTGAAACCCCGAGAACGTGCCCAAAAAATAAAAATGGCCCGCGAACCATGGTCGTGATTCGCAGGCCATCATGTCAGTCAGGTCTGGCGGTTGGGTTAACCGCGGGCGTCCAGAACCTCTTCGAGGGTGCGCAGACCGGTGCGGGGCGATTGCACGAGCACCGACATGTTGCCCGGCTTGTGCTCGTTGCGCATCATCTTCATATGCGCCTCAGGCAGATCGGCCCAGGTGAACACCTCGGACATGCACGGGTCGAGACGACGCTCGACCATCAGCTGGTTCGCGGCCATTGCCTGCTTGAGATGGGCAAAGTGGCTGCCCTGAAGGCGCTTCTGGTGCATCCACATATAGCGCACGTCAAAGGTCAGGTTGTAGCCGCTGGTGCCCGCGCAGATCACAACCATACCGCCCTTCTTTACCACGAAGGTCGAGACCGGGAACGTGCTCTCGCCGGGGTGCTCGAAGACCATGTCCACGTTCACGCCCTTGCCGGTAATATCCCAGATCGCCTTGCCGAACTTGCGGGCTTCCTTGAACCACTCGGCATATTCGGGGGTGTTCACCGTGGGCAGTTGACCCCAGCAGTTGAAATCCTTGCGGTTGATGACACCCTTTGCGCCAAGGTCCATGACAAACTGGCGCTTGCTTTCATCCGAGATGACGCCAATCGCGTTCGCACCCGCTGTATTGATAAGCTGGATCGCATAGGACCCTAGACCACCGGACGCCCCCCAGACCAGAACGTTCTGACCGGGCTTGAGATCATGCGGCTCATGGCCGAACAGCATCCGGTAAGCGGTCGCCAGCGTCAGCGTGTAACATGCAGCTTCTTCCCAAGTCAGGTGCTTGGGCCGCGGCATAAGCTGTTGCGCCTGTACATTGGTGAACTGGGCAAAGGAGCCGTCCGGCGTCTCATAACCCCAAATCCGCTGGCTTGGCGAATACATCGGGTCACCGCCATTGCAATGCTCGTCGTCACCATCATCCTGATTGCAGTGGATCACGACCTCGTCGCCGACCTTCCAGCGCTTGACCTTATCCCCAACGGCCCAGACGATACCCGAAGCATCGGAACCGGCGATGTGATAGGGCTGTCCATGGCCATCGAAGGGCGATATCGGAACACCTTTGGAGGCCCAGACTCCATTATAGTTAACGCCGGCGGCCATCACCAGAACCAGCACCTCGTGACTGTCGAGCGTCGGCACGTCAACCACTTCGACCTGCATCGCGGTATCGGGATCACCGTGGCGCTCTTTGCGGATCGCCCATGCGTACATCTTCTTCGGCACGAATCCCATCGGGGGGATTTCACCCATCTCATAGAGGTCTTTCTCGGGCGCCGCGTAGGACGCGATACCGCTGTCGGTGTCCAAAGCCATGGTGGCCTCCTTTTTCGATCTTTTTGCCGCAACGCAGAATCGCGGCCCTCAGCATGACCTACAAACGGCTGCGCAATATTGCAATAGCATTTGGTCGATGTTTTGAAATTTTATGACCCTGCAATCGCAGAAAGTTCCGCTGCATATGCAGCGCCACCATCCATAAGATGTGCAATCGAGGCCGCGTAATAGGCCAACAGGTCCTGCCGCTCGGTACTCGGACCAAAGCGGCCATCACTCTCGACCAGGATGCGCCGCTCGATCAACTGCCGCAGCCCGACTTCGATCGCATAGTGGCGGTCTTCGCGCGGCATGTGGATATGTGCATGCGGCAACGCAGCAAGGGCATGATCGAACCCCGCGGCCAAAGCACTGCGGGTCATCGGCCCGTTTTGCTGGATCAGCCAGGCCACCAGCGGCACCGGCAGCACCGGCACCACCGCCCCGATCCGCGCCATCAGTTCGCGTGCCAGCGGTACTGTCGGGTCTCCCTTGGCCTTGGTTCGAAATCCGGACAAAGACAGAGGCCTGCCGAAACTGACGGCCGCATAGCCAAAGCGGTGAAACCGTCCGGTGATCCGCCACCAGAACTGCTTGAGAAACCAGATCGTGATCACGCCAATCCGCGCGCGAAAACGGCGCTCTCCGCGGCTGGCGGCCGCTGTCAGGATCGTGTCCTCGAGCACCCGGTCATAGTTGATCGACACGGGAACAAAGACCACATCGCGCCCGGCCGGGTCGGCGCCGTCTACGATGTATTTCAGCAGACCCAGCTTGGGTCGCCCCAACCCGCCCGACAGGCTGAGCCCTCCTTCAGGGAACATCGCCTGTGTCACGCCAGCTTCGGTCGCGTGGCGGACATAGGCGGCCAGCACCTTGCGGTAGAGATCGCTGCGCGATCTACGGCGGATGAAATAAGCGCCCATCGCCCGGATCAGCCGGCTGAGAGGCCAGACCCGCGCCCATTCGCCCACCGCATAACTGAGCGCGGATTGCTCGGCAGCCAGATAGGTGACCAGAACGTAATCCATGTTGCTTCGGTGATTCATGACGAAGACCACCGTCGCCTCGGGGTCGATGCCCCGCAGCGCCTCGGCGTCAACATGGCCCAGCCGGACACGGTAGAGCGCGTTCGAGAGAAAGCGTGCCAACCGGATTGCAAAACTGAAATAGGTAAAGGCCGAAAAGCCCGGAACGATCTCGCGCGCATAACGTCGCGCCTGCTCGAAGGCGACCGCCTCGGGGATACCCTCGGCCTGGGCTTGGTCGCGCACGGCCCGCGCCACCTCTGGATCGTAGATCAGCCGCTGGATCATGTCGTGACGGCGGGCCAGCTTGAAGGGTTGGATCGGTCGGGCCAACCGCGTGTTCAACCGGGCAACCGCGCGTTCCAGCCTGCGGCGGAAAAACCAGCGGACTGATGGGAAAAGAAAGTGCGAGGCGAAGGTGACCGCGGCAAACAGCACGATCAGCACGAATAGCCAAAGCGGGAGTTCCACGGTCTGCGTCATTCCGGCACACTGCCACCAATCGCGGCCCCTCACAATCGAATGATGCGAGATGGCTTCGCCGCAATGCAGCGAATTGACATGTCCCGAAAATTGCGATTTAGAACCCCTTAGTGAAACTTTGTTACCGAAGCAGAATCGAGAGGCCGTCCATGTCGCAGATGCAAAAAGACCGTCAGACTGCAAACTCCGACCGCAAGGCGGACCGTCCCTGGCTGATCCGCACCTATGCCGGCCATTCGACCGCCAAGGCCTCGAACACGCTCTATCGCAACAACCTGTCCAAAGGGCAGACCGGCCTTTCGGTGGCCTTCGACCTACCGACGCAGACCGGCTATGACAGCGACCACGTGCTGGCGCGGGGCGAGGTGGGCAAGGTCGGTGTGCCGATCTGCCATCTGGGCGACATGCGGGTGCTGTTCGACCAGATCCCGCTGGAGCAGATGAACACCTCGATGACGATCAACGCCACCGCCCCCTGGCTGCTGGCGCTTTATATCGCGGTGGCCGAGGAACAGGGCGCGGATGTCTCGAGGCTGCAAGGCACGGTTCAGAACGACCTGATCAAAGAGTATCTGTCGCGCGGCACCTATGTCTGCCCGCCGAAACCGTCCCTGAAGATGATCGCGGATGTGGCCGAATACTGCTACACCAACGTGCCGAAATGGAACCCGATGAACGTGTGTTCCTATCACCTGCAAGAGGCGGGCGCGACACCGGAACAGGAACTGGCCTATGCGCTGGCCACCGCTATCGCTGTGCTGGACGAGTTGAAACCGCGTGTCCCGGCCGAAGACTTCCCGGCGTTGTGCGGCCGCATCTCTTTCTTTGTGAATGCCGGCATCCGCTTTGTCACCGAAATGTGCAAGATGCGCGCCTTTGTGGATCTGTGGGACGAGATTCTGGAAAGCCGCTATGGCGTCAGAGACCCGAAATTCCGCCGCTTCCGCTATGGGGTGCAGGTGAACTCGCTGGGATTGACCGAGCAGCAGCCGGAAAACAACGTCTATCGCATCCTGATCGAGATGCTGGCCGTGACCCTGTCGAAAAAGGCCCGCGCCCGCGCTGTGCAGTTGCCCGCCTGGAACGAAGCACTGGGCCTGCCGCGCCCCTGGGACCAGCAATGGTCGATGCGGATGCAACAAATCCTGGCCTATGAAACCGACCTGCTGGAGTTTGGCGACCTCTTCGATGGCAACCCGGTGGTGGATGCCAAGGTCGAAGAGCTGAAGGCGGGCGCGCGCGCAGAGCTTGCCAATCTCGACTCGATGGGCGGCGCCGTTGCCTCGATCGAATACATGAAATCGCGGTTGGTGGATTCCAATGCCGAACGGCTGAACCGGATCGAGCGTAACGAGACCGTAGTGGTCGGCGTCAACCGCTGGACCGAGGGCGAACCCTCGCCCCTGCAAACCGAGGATGGCGGCATCATGGTCGTCGATCCCGAAGTCGAGCAGGAACAGATCGCGCGGCTGGATAGCTGGCGCGCAGAACGCGACGATGCGGCGGTGGCGGCGGCGCTGGAGGCGTTGCGCGCCGCGGCCCGGACCGGAGCGAATGTAATGGAACCGTCGATTGCGGCAGCCCGGGCCGGGGTCACCACCGGCGAATGGGCCGAAGAGATGCGCAAGGCCTATGGCACCTATCGCGGCCCCACCGGTGTATCCGGGTCGGTCTCGAACAAGACCGAAGGCTTGGAAGACCTGCGCGCGGCGGTTGATGCGGTCAGCGACAAGCTGGGTCGGCGCCTGAAATTCCTTGTGGGCAAGCCGGGGCTGGACGGTCATTCCAACGGCGCCGAGCAGATTGCCTTTCGCGCCCGCGACTGTGGCATGGACATCAGCTATGACGGTATCCGCCTCACGCCCGAGGAACTGGTCACCTCGGCGCTCGAGCAACAGGCCCATGTAGTCGGCCTGTCGATCCTGTCGGGCAGCCATCTGCCGCTGGTCGAAGAGGTGATGGATCGCATGCGCCTTGCCGGTCTGTCACATATCCCGGTGATCGTTGGCGGCATTATCCCTGACGAGGACGCCCAAAAATTGCGCGCAATGGGTGTTGCAAAAGTCTACACCCCCAAGGATTTCGAATTGAATGGAATAATGGGCGATATTGTGACGCTTGTCAGAGACACCGAAATAGCTGCAGAATAAATTCGCCACCCTAATAAAATGATGCTGAAACGCGTCTTTGTCTGTGTTTAACGTGGCGCGATTGGCGCCACTTTTTTGCGCTCAATAGAACTCAAAAAGGAACACAGGATGGGACACGATCTTAGCGGCATGACGCGTAAGGAACTGATCAACCTAAGGGACAAGGTTGACGCAGCCATCAAAACCGCCGAACAACGCGAACGTCAGGAAGCCCTGAAAGCGGCGGAAAAGGCGGCAGCGGAATTCGGTTTTTCATTGGCCGAATTGTCCGGCGAAACACGCAAGTCGACCAAAGGGACCAAGGCCCAGCCCAAATACCGTAATCCCGCCAATCCGGAACAGACCTGGTCGGGTCGCGGACGCAAACCGCAATGGGTGCATGATGCGATTCAGAGCGGCGCAGATATCTCCGATCTGGAAATCTGAGCGGATTTTGGGGAAATGACGATCCATATTGGCGCCAAGGCTGGCGAAATCGCGGAAACTGTTCTGTTACCCGGCGATCCCTATCGCGCGAAATGGGCGGCCGAAACGTTCCTGGATAATCCGGTTCTGGCAAATGAGGTTCGGGGCATGTTGGGGTTTACCGGCATGTGGCGCGGTAATCGGGTAACCATTCATGGGTCCGGGATGGGCATGCCGTCACTGTCGATCTATGCCAACGAGTTGATCCGCGATTATGGGGCAAAAACGCTGATCCGGATTGGCTCCTGCGGGGGGATGCAAGACAGTGTCGAGGTGCGAGACGTGATCCTGGCGATGACAGCCTCGACGCTTGGCACGCCGTCACGCGGCATCTTTCGCGAGTTGAACTTTGCCCCCTGCGCCGATTGGTCCCTGTTGCACGCCGCGGCACGCGCCGCTGAAACCAAGGGTGTGCGGACCCATGTGGGCGGCATCTATTCGTCGGACGTTTTCTACGACGAACGGCCCGATCTGAACGAACAGATGGTGCGCCATGGGGTGCTGGGGGTCGAGATGGAGGCGGCAGAGCTTTACATCCTGGCCGCGCGGCACAAATGCCGGGCGCTGGCGGTGCTGACGGTCTCCGACCATTTGCTGACCGGGGCTGCTCTACCCAGCGCAGAGCGCGAGACGAGCTTTGGCGACATGGTCGAGATTGCTCTGCACGCAGCCTTTCCCGAAGCCTGAGTCCATCACAAAAGGAATACGCGGCCCTTTTAGGCCGCGTTTTTCGTACGCTCACCGCCCGTGGCTACGATCATAGCCGTTGATCGGCGGGCTGGACCAAGTGCTCAAGTTGTCGGCCTGCGGCTCGAAGATCTCCACCAGCAGCGGATGACAAGCGGCCATATCCGAGGAATGCTCGGACGAGCAATCGCCGCCAGGGCAGGCACTTAGATTGCCCAATAGGTCGATCTCGGCAAAGAACTCAAGATAGTCCCCCGGTCGCACCGGCGAGGCCTTCATGAAGTATTGCCCGGTATCACGGGTGAAGCCGGTACACATGAACACGTTCAGAACGTCATGTACCAGCATCTCGGCATCGTGCAGCGGTAGCCCGGTATGGTCGGCCAGGGCGCGCGTCAGGTTCGAATGGCAACAATGGTGGTAATGACCACCCGCCAGCAAATTGCCGGTATAGGGATCGCAGCGGGTGCCGATCACATCATGGACGGAACCGCCATATTGGTCGATCCCGTACCAGCCTAGGGTATCCTCGATGATCGTCGCCATTGGACGGAGGTAGGGCAGGTTCGACCACAACCGTTCACCCGTGCTGACGTGGGTACCGTGCAGGGCGCGTGTCTTGCCCGAGAAGAACCGCTCGCTCAGGTCATGCAGGTTATGCAGGTTCAAGTCCCCCACCTGCGGTCCCTCGACGGAGCTGATGCGAAAGACCTGGCCCGCCTTGACCTCGAAGCACCGTCCCTCGCGCGGCGGGACAAGTACCTCGCCCGTCTTGCGGGCAGACGCGCGCGCGGCGCGATAGAGATCCAGGTCGGGGCGAGGAAGACTGTCGTTGGGATAACAGATCACCGGCTTTACGGCGCGGCGAGCATCGGCATCGGCGGGGGCATCGGTCATCGGGCGGTCACCTGTCTGTTTGCCACCCCATAAAGCCGTCGGAACGGAGACGGCGCAAGACCGTCTCCGACAGCAGTGTCTCAGATCGCGACAACGTCAAGCGGTGGGAAACCGTTAAAACCGACGCTGGCATAGGTCGAGGTATAGGCTCCGCAGTTGCGGATCACGATCCGGTCGCCATCGCGCAAGCCCAGCGACAGATGCACCATCTTCTTTTCATAAAGCACATCAGCACTGTCACAGGAGGGGCCGGCGAGAATGCAGGGACCGGTCGGCTCATGCTCGCGTTCGGTGAGGAACTGATAGCGGATTGCCTCGTCCATGGTTTCGGCCAGGCCCGAGAACTTGCCGATATCCAGGTAAACCCAGCGGTGCAGGTCATTGGTGGATTTGCGCGAAACCAGCAGCACCTCGGCGGCAATCGCACCGGCTTCGGCTACCATGCCGCGGCCCGGTTCTGCCATGACCTGCGGTACCTCGCCAAACCGTTGGCTGATCAGGCGGATCACCTCGGCAGCGTAGAGTTCGGGCGCATCCACTTCCTGACCGTAGAAAGCCGGGAAACCACCGCCAATATTGAGCAGGCTCAGTTCATGCCCTGCGGCGCGGGCGGCATGCCAGACACCGGCCACCTGATCCAGCACCGGCACCCACATCTCGGCGCGCCGGGTTTGCGAGCCGACGTGGAAGGACAGGCCAACCGGTTCGAGGCCGACAGAGCGCGCATAGTCGAGGACAGCGATGGCTTTGTCCGGCGCACAGCCGAATTTGCGGCTGAGCGGCCAGTCGGCCTCACAAGCCTCGACGATCATACGGACATAGACCTGCGCGCCCGGCGCATGGGCTGCAATCTTGTCCAACTCGCCTTCGGCATCCGCGGCAAACAGAGTGATCCCCGCCGCATGCGCCCAGACGATATCAGCCGGTTTCTTGACCGTGTTGCCAAAGGAAATGCGGTCAGCCAAGGCCCCGGCGGCCAGGCACAGCTCGATCTCGGCCCGGGAGGCGGCGTCGAAATTGCTGCCCAGGCGGGCCAGCGTCGACAGGATTTCCGGCAGCGGGTTCGCCTTGACCGCGTAGTGGATACGCGCGCGGCCAAGCCCTTGGGCCAGCGCGGCGAACTGGCGGGCAACGGCCTGGGTGTCGATCACCAGCGTCGGGCGATCGAAACGGTTGGACAGGATAAAGGTTTCGGCGCGGGACAGAGTCGCGCTTTCACAGGCCAGGGGCCCGGTTACAACTGCGTTCAAGGTCATCTCCAACAGACGCGGCAAAGCCGTGCGGCAAAAGTGGAGACGTTACCGTCGCTGCGTAACCATAGGGTGCGTCCCTTACGACAGAGGCGCGTGCGTTGGCGTCTTGAATCGCGATATCGGTCTAATGATGAGTCGTTTCAAGCGGAAATTTCGTAGCGCGGAAATTTCTTTCTAGTCGACCAAATTTGCTGTTTCAACGCAACAGGTTGGCGGCTTATCCACAGAGCCTGAAACCTGACCGCCGCAGTAGACGCAAGTCCACATTTCGCGATCTCGGTCAAACCGCCAACGACAGTTTCGGGTCAGGGTTGTGCTGCGGGCGCGCCAGAAGAGATAAGCGAAGACAACCAACGCCAGAAAAAGAAGAAGGACGGGCATGACCTCGTCCTATCTTGTCAGTACCGCTTAGGCAATCTGCCCTCAGGCGGCATTGGCATATTGGAAGAGGTCGGGTTGCTCTTCCTTTGCAACCACGACTGGTTCGGGTTCGTAGTAAGCCCAAGCCTGGTTAAGCAGGTCCAGCGCCTCTTGCACGGGGATTTGGGGTCTGGCGGGTTTGTTTGCGGCTTTCATGGGCGTCATCCTTTGCATCAGATTTGGCCCCTCCCTTCGCAAGAACCTAAGCGCGCGACACAGGGAATTCATCGCACAGTTGCGCAGACTGGACATGCAGAAAAAACAAGGCTGCACCCCATCCCGGAAAGAGAACGGGCCCGCCAGGGGCGGACCCGCTGCAACCGTGGTCGCTGAACGGTTCAAACCGTGCGTTCCACCATCATCTTCTTGATCTCGGCAATCGCCTTGGCCGGGTTCAGCCCCTTTGGGCAGGTCTTGGCACAGTTCATGATGGTATGGCAGCGATACAGCTTGAACGGATCTTCCAGGTTGTCGAGGCGTTCGCCCGTGGCCTCATCCCGGCTGTCGATGATCCAGCGATAAGCATGCAGCAGCGCGGCAGGCCCCAGATAGCGGTCGCCGTTCCACCAATAGCTGGGGCACGAGGTCGAGCAGCTGGCGCACATCACACATTCATAAAGGCCATCCAGCTTCTTGCGATCCTCGATGGATTGCTTCCACTCCTTGGCCGGGCGGTTGGTCTTGGTTTCCAGCCAGGGCATGATCGAGGCGTGCTGAGCATAGAAATGGGTGAGATCCGGGATCAGATCCTTGACCACCGGCATATGCGGCAGCGGATAGATTTTCACATCGCCCTTGATCTCATCCATGCCGTAAATGCAGGCCAGCGTGTTGATCCCGTCGATATTCATCGCACAGGACCCACAGATCCCCTCGCGGCAAGAGCGGCGGAAGGTCAGCGTCGCATCGACCTTGTTCTTGATATAGATAAGTGCGTCCAGAACCATCGGCCCGCAATCGTCCATATCGACGAAATAGGTATCGACGCGCGGGTTCTGCCCATCGTCCGGATTCCAGCGATAGATCTGGAACTTGCGCAGATTGGTAGCGCCTTCCGGCTTGGGCCAGGTCTTGCCTGTGGTGATGCGGGAATTCTTCGGGAGGGTCAGTTGTACCATGGTTTCCTCTCCTTAGAAGGTCCGCGCCTTGGGCGCGATTTTCTTCAGGCTGATGCCACCCTGCTCTTCGGTGGTGAGCGGGTCGGTGATCACCGGTCGATAGCTCAGATCGACCTTGTTGCCCTCCACGCGCGACACGGTGTGAACGCGCCAGTTTTCGTCGTCGCGGGTCGGGAAATCCTCATGCGCATGGGCGCCACGGCTTTCCTTGCGCGCTTCGGCACCGACAATGGTGGCCAGCGCGCTGGGCATCAGGTTGGTCAGCTCCAGCGTTTCCATCAGGTCGCTGTTCCAGACCAGGCTGCGGTCGGTGACGCTCAGATCGTCCATCTTGGCGGCGATCGCGGTCATCTTCTCGACACCCTCGGCCATGGTCTTGGCGGTACGGAACACGGCAGCATCGGCCTGCATGGTCTTCTGCATCTCCAGCCGCAGTTCGGCGGTGGCGACATTGCCCTTGGCGTTGCGCAGCCCGTCGAAACGGTCAAACGCCTTTTCGACCGAGGCGAGGTTCAGCACCGGGTTCGGCGCCTCGGGGTCCACAACCTTGCCAGCGCGAATGGCCGAGGCGCGGCCGAACACAACAAGGTCGATGAGCGAGTTCGAGCCGAGGCGATTGGCCCCATGCACCGAGGCGCAACCGGCCTCACCCACGGCCATCAGGCCGGGCACGATGGCGGTCGGGTTGTCGGCGGTAGGGTTCAGCACCTCGCCCCAATAGTTGGTCGGGATACCGCCCATGTTGTAGTGAACAGTGGGCAGAACCGGGATCGGTTCCTTGGTCACATCGACGCCCGCAAAGATCTTGGCGCTTTCCGAGATGCCAGGCAGCCGTTCGGCCAGCGCCTCGGCCGGCAGGTGACTCAGGTTCAGGTGGATATGATCGCCGTCCTTGCCCACGCCGCGGCCTTCGCGAATTTCCATGGTCATCGAGCGACTGACATAGTCGCGCGGCGCCAGGTCCTTGTACTGGGGCGCATAGCGCTCCATGAACCGTTCGCCTTCGGAGTTGGTCAGGTACCCGCCCTCACCGCGCGCGCCTTCGGTGATCAGGCAGCCCGAGCCGTAGATGCCGGTCGGGTGGAACTGGACAAACTCCATATCCTGCAGAGCCAGACCCGCGCGAGCAACCATGCCGCCACCGTCGCCGGTGCAGGTATGGGCTGAGGTTGCGCTGAAGTAGGCACGGCCATAACCGCCGGTTGCCAGCACCACCATCTTGGCATTGAAGACGTGGAAGGTGCCGTCATCCAGCTTCCAGCAGACCACGCCCTGACACTGCCCATCTTCGGACATGATCAGGTCGATGGCGAAATACTCGATATAGAATTCCGCGTTGTTCTTGAGGCTCTGGCCATAGAGCGTATGCAGGATCGCGTGGCCGGTCCGGTCCGCCGCTGCACAGGTGCGCTGCACGGGCGGGCCTTCGCCAAACTCGGTGGTGTGGCCACCGAACGGGCGCTGATAAATCTTGCCTTCTTCGGTGCGCGAGAAGGGAACGCCGTAATGCTCCAGCTCGTACACCGCCTTGGGGGCCTCGCGCGCGAGGTATTCCATTGCGTCCGTGTCACCCAGCCAGTCCGACCCCTTGACGGTGTCATACATGTGCCACTGCCAGTGGTCCGGACCCATGTTCGACAGCGAGGCGGCGATCCCGCCCTGCGCGGCCACGGTGTGCGAGCGGGTCGGGAAGACCTTGGTCACACACGCTGTACGCAGCCCCTGTTCGGCCATGCCCAGCGTGGCCCGCAGACCGGCACCGCCGGCGCCGACCACGACCACATCGTATTCATGCGTTTCGTATTCGTAAGCAGCCATTGAAAAAGCTCCGGTCTTAGAGGGCGATGCGGGCGATGGCGAAAAGGCCGGTCGCAGCAGCGGCATAGGAAAGGCAAATCACCAGGATGATCAGGATTTTCTGCATCAGGCCATGCACGTAATCCTCGATCAGCACCTGGGCGCCGTCGGCGAAATGTTTGAAACCGACGACCAGCGTCAACGCGGCAACGATGGCCGGGAAGGGGCGCGAGAAATAGTCGAGCACCGCCTGGTGCGGCTCGCCCAGCATCGGGCCAAAGGTGAACACGAACAGCGGGATCAGGATCAGCAGGGCCACCGAGCTGACCTTCATCGCCCAGAAATGAGCGGTGCCCGTCTTGGCCGAACCCATGCCAACGGCGCGTTTGCGGTCTGTGAGATAGCGCATCTTTGGCCTCCGTTACGCGATAACCAGAAGGGTCAGGATGGTGAGAACGACAGACCCGATCACGACCGCCCAGCCCAGTCTCTCGGCTGTCGGCAGATCAAGACCCAGCGCATTGTCCCAGATCAGGTGCCGGATACCGGCCAGCGTGTGATACCACAGCCCCCAAAGCGACAGCGCCATCACCAGATCGCCGATCAGCGAGGTGACCACCGCGTCGGCGACAGCAAAATACTCGGGCGAGGTCGCGGCGGCCAGGAACCACCAGACGATCAGCAACGCCGCAAGCAGCAAGGCATTGCCCGTAATCCGCGTCAGGATCGAGGTGATCGAGGTCAGCTGCGGTCGATAGATCGAAAGATGCGGCGAAAGCGGGCGGTTACCCCGATTGACATCGGCCATGATGGCTCCTTTCCGTTGGCTGCGCTTGGTTTTACCTCTTTTTTGCGTCCTGTCACGCGCCGCAACTGCAAAAGGGCGCGGTTTTTTGGCACGCCCGGCAAGATTTGCGCCTTTGTGATCACGGTGATCTGGCGCGTGATCACAATATCTTCCATATTCTCAGCATGTGAGCGTTAGCAGGTCAGGTTGGATGTGATCACGAATCTCTCACCGGTACCTCAGTCCAATGCCGCAGTCTGCTGCGTGACCTCGCGCAGCAGCTTTTTGCGGATGCGCGCAGGATAATCGGCAAAGCCATTGGCGGTCTCGACAAAAGCACCCTCGCCCACGATGACGTTTTCGTAGAAGTAGGCGGTCAGGTCCGGCTCACTCTGCTCGATGGCAATCGCGTTCACCGTAATCCCCAGCGCACGCAGGTCGCGATGCACCGCCAGCGGCTCGACCCCCTCGTTCGAAGGGCCATCGCCTGAGACGTCAATCAAATGGCGGGCACATTCTGGCACCTGGGTAAAAGCCGCCATGGTAACTTCCAGCGCCTCGCCAATTGCGGTGGAATAATTGCGCCAGACGCGCGGATCGGCTGCAACCCGGTCGGCGAAGCTGTCCAACGCCTCGAAACTGCTCGCTTGGGTCCAGGGAATGGTTACCCGCTGGCGCGCGGCGCCGGTCCATTGCACCAGCATCAACTGCGCCTGCGCCCGCACCAGCGCCTCGGACACGACCGGATCGCGGAGCGCATGGGCCAATCCATCCATCTGGGTGCGGTATTCGCCTTCATCGACAGAGCCGGACACGTCCACCGCCAGCGCCAGGGCGAGATCGCAAGCCCCAGCTGGCTGGGTCAAGAAAAGGCTAAAAACAAATGCTCGCCAGAAAGACATGACCATAGGCTATCACAGTTGATTACAAATGCGATCACTTGCGCGTCATGTCTGACAGCACAGCGCACTCCTGTCCCGGCTCACAGACTATTTCGGCATGAGCACCCAATAATCCAGATCAAGCAGCACGTCGGGCAGATACTTGCCATCCTCACCCCGCAGCGCAAAGGGTGCACCGCCCTTGGTGGCCACCAGCCGCAGGCGCAACGCACCGACGCCGGGCGCGCCGGTATCGGCCTTGTCCAGCACCTCGGTCCAGGCCTTGATCGTGTCGCCGGCAAAGCAGGGATTGGCATGCGCCCCGCCGTTCAGCCCGACGATCATCTGCGCATTTGCCAGCCCGTTGAAACTCAGCGCGCGCGCCATCGAGATCACGTGCCCGCCGTAGATCAGCCGCCCATCGGGGCGGAAGGTCAGGTCAAAATGCACCTTGGCCGTGTTCTGCCACAGGCGCGTCGCCAGCATATGCTCGGCCTCTTCCACCGTGACGCCATCCACATGGTCGATGGTTTCGCCCAGGGCATAGTCGCCCCAGCGATGCGACTCACCCGCCAGCGCAAAATCATAGGCCGAGAAATCCAGCCCCTCGGGCACCACCAGATCGACGGGCGCCAGCGCCTTCTTCAGTTCAGGCACCACGGTTTCGGGCGCGGGCGCATCCAGATCGCGTTTGCGCACCATCACCCAGCGGACATATTCCATCACGGTCTCGTCGCCCTGGTTCAGCCCGCGCGTGCGGACATAAACCACTCCGGTCTTGCCGTTAGAGTTCTGCTTGAGCCCGATCACCTCGGAAACCGAGCGCAGTGTATCGCCCGCATAAACCGGTTTCAGCCAGCGGCCTTCGGCATAGCCGAGATTGGCCACCGCGTTCAGCGACACATCCGGGACCGTCTTGCCGAACACCACATGAAACGCCGCCAGATCGTCGATCGGGCTGCCCGGCAAGCCGCACGCCTGCGCAAACGCATCCGAGGAGTAGAGCGCATGCCGTGCCGGATAAAGCGCGTGATAGAGCGCGCGCTCGCCATTGGTCACGGTGCGCGGCACCGCGTGATGCAGGGTCTGGCCGACAGTGTAGTCTTCGAAGAAGCGGCCCGGATTGGTCTTTGCCATCATTGTTGTCCCAGTTTCATGTCAGGGGAATAGTCGGCCGGAACGTCCTTGGTCACAGCCTGTGCACAGCGCATGATGCCGTTCGCCGCGTCATAGGCATAGGCTGGAGAGCCATAAAGCTCCCATCCCTTGGCCAGCGCATCGGAAACCTTGTGGCAGAAGGCGGAGGTATCCTCCTCGGTCAGGAGGCGATAGAGCTTGGCCATGATCGCGCGTCCTTATGCCGGGAAGGGCCAGGGGCCGACCAGCCCGTGAATATACCCAATAACCGCCATCAGCACGACCGAGGCGACCAGGAACATCGCATCCTTGCCCAGCGTGCCGGGTTCGCCCGGGCTCCACTCGGGTTCAGCGGCGTTGATCGCGGCGACCTCGACAATGCCCCAGACGAACAGTCCGCCGAACAGGATAATCGACGCCAGATCTCCGTTCACCAACAGGTGCGCCGCCGCCCATGCGCGAAAACCAGCCAACTGCGGATGGCGCATCTTGTTGAGCAGCTTGCCCTTGGTTCCGGCCGGGCTCATCATCCAGATCGCAACCAGAACCAACAGGTTGTTGGCATGGGTCAGATAGGCGGGCGGCGCCCAGACATGCACATAAGGCGTCATCCGGAACCCTATCACCATCAGCACGACCGAGCCCAGCAACACCAGCGCCACCTTGCCCTTGCCGCGATCGCCCATTGCGGCGCGTTGCGCAGGCCGAACCCGCTTGAACAGATGCGCGGCCCACCAGAGTGCCACACCAAGGATCAGAAGAACGAAGCCCATGAGAGTTTATCCCGCTTGCAAAGCCAATATCGCCTCTGCTTTTGCCAGAATTTCACGGGCGGTGGCAACGTGCAGGTTTTCCACGATCTTGCCATCCACCACGGCCACGCCCTGTCCGCTGGCCTCGACCTCGGCAAAAGCAGCGATCTGGCGGCGGGCGAGGTCGATCTCGGCCTCGGACGGGGCAAAAGCCGCATTAGCGATATCCACCTGCGCCGGATGGATCAATGTCTTGCCGTCAAACCCCATGTCGCGGCCCTGAGCGCATTCAGCGGCCAGCCCCTCGTCATCCTTGAAGGCGTTATAGACCCCGTCAATGGCAATCAGCCCCTCGGCCTTGGCCGCCAGCAGGCACAGGCCCAGCGAGGCCATCATCGGCAGACGGTCAGCGCGGAACCGAGTCTGCAACTCCTTGGCCAGATCGTTAGTGCCCATCACGAACCCGGTCAGCAGCGGATGCGCGGCGATCTGCGCCGCGTTCAGCATGCCGCGCGGAGTTTCCATCATCGCCCAGATCGGCAGGTCACCGGTGATCGCGGCCAGCGCGTCCACATCCGCCGCGCTGCCCACCTTGGGCAGCAGCACCACGTCGGCATCCATCTCGCGCACCGCCTCAGCATCGGCCCGCCCCCAGGGCGTGTCCAGCCCGTTGATCCGCACGATCCTGACCCGGTCACCATATCCGCCCTGGGCCAGCGCCGCCTTCAGCGTCTCGCGCGCGTTGTCCTTTTCATCGGCGGCAACCGCATCCTCAAGGTCAAAGATGATCGCATCCACCGGCAGGCTGCGCGCCTTGTCCAACGCCCGCTCCTTGGAGCCGGGGATATAGAGGACGGAACGATAGGGGCGCTGGCGCGGATCCATGTCAGATCTCCCAAGAGAAATATTGTTGCGCGGAGAGGTGCATTTTTTGCCGGAATGTTCAAGGCAAAAAACGCCGCAATGCAGCATGAACCTTGCACAACAAGGCGGCGCGCGCCGGATTAACCGGTTTTCAGCACCTTTTCGGCAGGGTTTTCGTATCGGAACAGGACATGCGGGTCCTTGGGGCAGGCCACCGGGCAAAACGGGCCGAGACATGTTCTGCCATGACCAACGGCAACGGGCGGTGCGGCTGACCAGGAATACCGGCAGGCCTGGGCGCATCGCGGCTGCCCCGGAAAAGGGGACGACCCATGAAGACGACGATTATCAAGATGACGATGGGCCTTGGCCTGATGGCATTGGCGGCGGGCCAGCTTCAGGCGCACAGCAACAACTGCGCGCCGCGTCAGATGGTGCTGGACCAACTGGCGCAGAAATATGGCGAGGCACGGCGCGGTATCGGACTGGTGCAGCAGGGCTCGGTGATGGAGGTTTTTGCCTCGGACGAGACCGGAACCTGGACCATCACGGTGACCCTGCCCAATGGCATGACCTGCATGGTGGCCAGCGGTCAGTCCTATGAGGCACTGGCCGAGGCGCTGCCGACCAGTGGCAACGACGCCTGAACCGGGTTGCGCGCCGGTCCGATGTGCCCCCTCCCTCGTGAGGCATTTGCGGATCGGATCGGCGCGCCACTTTGACCCGGCTCAGTTGAACGCATCCCAGATCAGCTTGACCCCGGTGACCGTCAGCATGACATGGGCCAGCGCAAAAAAAGCCCGTTCCGGCACCAGGTGATGTGCCTTGACGCCCAACCAGGCCCCGAGCAGGGCAAAGGGTGCGAGCAAGAGACCCGCACTCGCAGTGTCCAGGGTGAACATTCCCAGCCAGGCATAGGGAATAAACTTGGCGACGTTGAGCGCCCAGAAGGTCAACACCGTGGTGGCCTGAAACTCAGTCTTTCCCAGCCTTTGAGACAGCAGATAGACTGCCGCCGGCGGCCCCCCCGCATGGCTGACAAAGCTGGTGAATCCAGCCACGCCTCCCGCCAGCAACCCAGCCATCGGAGGCAGGCGCGAGGGGAATTCTCGCACCCAACCGCGCCCGCACGCCATCTGCCAGGCCACAAACGCCAGAGAAATCCCCCCGATCAGGAGGCGCAACAGATCGGCATCGGTCGCGCGGTAGAGCAGCGCGCCTAGCGCCACACCGGGCAACCCGCCCAAGATCAGTAACCGGGCATCGGGCCAACTCCATCTGCGCCAATAGGGCTTTAGCGTCGCCAGGTCGATCAACATCAACAAGGGCAGCATCAACGCCAGCGCCTGCCCAGGGTCAAGGTAGATCGCCAGAATCGAGGCCGAGGCAAAAGCTACGCCCGAGCCGAACCCACCCTTGGAAACACCTGCAAAGATCACCGCTGGAATGGTCACCGCGAAAAAGCCGATATCCGGTTCCAGCACTCGCCATTTCCCCCTAACTCTCTACCTTACAACGCTTTTAGCGCAATCACCCGCTTTCGGACAGGGGGAATGCGCCGTGATGCCGCGTCGCAGAACACTTGCGCGACGCCGCTTTACGCTCTAGCACAGCGACGATTTTCAACCGGACCGGAGATACTCCAAATGGCCAGACCCAAGATCGCGCTCATCGGCGCAGGTCAGATCGGCGGCACGCTCGCCCACCTCGTCGCGCTGAAGGAACTGGGCGATGTTGTCCTGTTCGACATCGCCGAAGGCACGCCGGAAGGCAAGGCGCTCGACATCGCGGAATCCGGCCCCTCGGAAGGGTTCGACGCCAAGCTCAAGGGCACCCAGTCATATGCCGATATCGCGGGTGCGGATGTCTGCATCGTCACCGCCGGTGTGCCACGCAAGCCGGGCATGAGCCGCGACGACCTGCTGGGCATCAACCTCAAGGTCATGAAATCGGTCGGCGAAGGCATCCGCGACAACGCCCCCGACGCTTTCGTCATCTGCATCACCAACCCGCTCGACGCGATGGTCTGGGCGCTGCAGCAGTTCTCGGGTCTGCCCGCGAACAAGGTCTGTGGCATGGCCGGCGTGCTCGACTCGGCCCGCTTCCGCCATTTCCTGGCCGAAGAATTCAACGTGTCGATGAAGGATGTCACCGCATTCGTGCTGGGCGGCCATGGCGACACCATGGTGCCGTCGGTGCGTTATTCGACAGTTGCCGGTATCCCGCTGCCCGATCTGGTCAAGATGGGTTGGACCAGCCAGGAGAAACTGGACGCCATCGTGCAGCGCACCCGTGACGGCGGCGCCGAAATCGTCGGCCTGCTGAAAACGGGTTCGGCCTATTACGCCCCCGCCACCAGCGCCATCGAAATGGCCGAGGCCTATCTGAAGGACCAGAAACGCGTCCTGCCCTGCGCCGCGCATTGCAACGGCGAACTGGGCGTCAAGGGCATGTATGTAGGGGTGCCCACCGTGATCGGCGCAGGCGGGATCGAGCGCATCATCGACGTGACTCTGACGAAGGAAGAACAGGAAATGTTCGACAACTCGGTCAACGCGGTCAAAGGCCTTGTCGAGGCCTGCAAGGGCATCGACAGCTCTCTGGCCTGATCCCCGGCGATGCAATCTTCAGGGCCGGTCCTCATGGGGGCCGGCCTTTTTCATGCCATCTTGCCATCTGCCTCGGCAGTTTGCTGGCGAAAGTGTCCTTGTCAGAGAACCTTTCCCCGGCTGGAACCCAAAAGGTCCGACACCGCACTCTTGCCCAAGCTGTCTGCGGGCAGATTGACGGATAGCCTTGCGGACCGTCGGTTCGCGCACTTGTTCGAGCCGGGTCGGGGGCGCGAGAAAACACGCTATCGCTTTCCCTGCTTCAGACACCCGAACGGTCCGCCGGGCCGTTAGCGCAAAAGTCGGAAAACCCCGCCACAAGGCCGTTTTCTGCGGCAGCAACCAATGGCGAATCACAGATACTCGCAAGGCTTTGCATATGTGATCACAGCCTGAAACCGTGTGATCACAAACGTGCAAAATCTTCACGATATTTCCCGTCCGCGTCAAATAACCCTTTAAAAATGGCCGCTAGACCACCCTATAACGGGTCAATCGCAGTCAGACGGGACAGATGCAATGAACATCCATGAATATCAGGCAAAGGCCCTTCTGCGCAGCTATGGCGCGCCGGTTTCGGACGGCCGCGTTGTGCTGCGTGCAGAAGACGCCAAAACCGCCGCCGGGGAACTGGACGGCCCGCTGTGGGTCGTCAAGGCGCAGATTCACGCTGGTGGACGTGGCAAGGGCAAGTTCAAAGAGGCCGATGCCGGTGAAAAGGGCGGTGTCCGTCTGACCAAATCGGTCGAAGAGGCCGCCGAGGAAGCCAAGAAGATGCTGGGCCGCACCCTGGTCACCCACCAGACGGGTCCGGCGGGCAAGCAGGTCAACCGCATCTATATCGAGGCCGGATCGGGCATCGAGCGGGAACTGTACCTGGCCCTGCTGGTCGACCGTCAGACCAGCCGCATCTCGTTTGTCTGCTCGACCGAGGGCGGCATGGACATCGAAGAGGTCGCCGCCAGCACGCCCGAGAAAATCCTGTCCTTCAGCGTCGACCCGGTGACCGGCTACCAGCCCTATCATGGCCGCCGCATCGCGTTTTCGCTCGGCCTTTCCGGCCCGCAGGTGAAACAATGCGTCTCGCTGATGGGTCTCCTCTACAAGGCCTTCGTCGAGAAGGACATGGAGATGCTGGAGATCAACCCGCTGATCGTGGCCGAGGGCGGCAGCCTCAAGGTGCTGGACGCCAAAGTCGGCTTTGACGGCAACGCGATCTATCGCCACTCGGACATCGCCGAACTGCGCGACACCACCGAAGAGGATCCCAAGGAACTGGAAGCCTCCAAATACGACCTGAACTACATCGCGCTGGATGGCGAGATCGGTTGCATGGTGAACGGCGCCGGTCTGGCGATGGCCACCATGGACATCATCAAGCTCTACGGCGCCGAGCCCGCCAACTTCCTCGACGTCGGCGGCGGCGCCACCAAGGAGAAAGTGACCGAGGCGTTCAAGATCATCACCTCGGACCCGAACGTCAAAGGCATCCTGGTCAACATCTTCGGCGGCATCATGCGCTGTGACGTGATCGCCGAAGGCGTGGTCGCCGCGGTCAAGGAAGTGGGCCTTCAGGTTCCGCTGGTCGTCCGTCTCGAAGGCACCAATGTCGAAAAGGGCAAGGAGATCATCAACACCTCCGGCCTGAACGTCATCGCCGCCGACAACCTGTCGGATGGTGCCGAGAAGATTGTGAAAGCGGTCAAGGGCTGAACGTAGGGTGGGCGGCCCGTCCACCATCCCTCATTGAATGGTGGGCAGTGCTGCCCACACTACGCCAGATTTCAAAGGAGAACGCCAAGATGGCAGTCCTCATCGACGAAAATACCAAAGTCATCTGCCAGGGCTTCACCGGCTCGCAAGGTACCTTTCATTCGGAACAGGCCATCGCCTATGGCACCAAGATGGTTGGCGGGGTCACCCCCGGCAAAGGCGGCCAGACCCACCTGAACCTGCCCGTGTTCAACTCGGTCCACGAGGCCAAGGCCGTGACCGAGGCAAACGCCACCGTGATCTATGTGCCGCCGCCGTTTGCCGCCGATTCGATCCTCGAGGCGATCGACGCCAAGATGGAGGTGATCGTCTGTATCACCGAAGGCATCCCGGTTCTGGACATGATGCGGGTCAAGCGCGCGCTCGAAGGCTCGTCCTCGCGCCTGATCGGCCCCAACTGCCCCGGTGTCATCACGCCCGATGCCTGCAAGATCGGCATCATGCCCGGCCATATCCACAAGCGCGGCAGCGTCGGCGTGGTGTCCCGCTCGGGCACGCTGACCTATGAGGCGGTCAAACAGACCTCGGATATCGGTCTGGGCCAGTCCACCGCCGTGGGCATCGGCGGCGACCCGATCAAGGGGACCGAGCATATCGACGTGCTGGAATGGTTTCTGGCCGACGACGAAACCGAAAGCATCATCATGATCGGTGAGATCGGCGGCAGCGCCGAGGAAGAGGCCGCCCAGTTCCTGAAGGACGAGGCCAAGAAGGGCCGCAAGAAGCCGGTCGCCGGTTTCATCGCGGGCCGCACTGCCCCTCCGGGCCGCCGCATGGGTCACGCGGGCGCTATCGTCGCCGGCGGCAAGGGCGGCGCCGAGGACAAGATCGAAGCCATGCGCTCGGCCGGTATCGTCGTGGCCGACAGCCCGGCAACCCTGGGCGAGGCCGTGCTGGCGGCGATCGGCAAGTAACCGGCCTGCCCCGCGTCAATGCGGGGCGGCGCGCAAATCGGGAGGACACATGACGTTCGGCAAGGCCATAGGAACGTGTTTCTCGAAATACTTCACCTTCTCCGGGCGGGCTTCTCGCCCGGAGTACTGGTATTTTTTCCTGTTCATGGTGCTGGGCAACGTGGTGGCAACCCTGCTCGACGCGGCGCTGTTCGATTCCGTGACCACCACGGTCGAAACCTCGGACACCGGCGCCAGCGCCAGTATCGAGAATACCGGCCCCCTCGCAGCGCTGTTCTCACTCGCCGTGTTCCTGCCGCATCTGGCCGTGGCCTTTCGCCGGATGCACGACACCGGCCGCAACGGGCTTTTTGCGCTGTTTCCCATTTTGCTGATGATCGGCGCCGGATTGATCCTGGTCTTCGGCATCGGCATCGCTTCCAGCTTTGCCGCTGGCGGCTCGCTCGACCTTCTCTTCACCCGCGCCACGCTGCTGTTGCTGATCCCGACGCTCGCCGTCCTGATCGTCTCGCCGCTTCTGGTGCTGTGGTGGCTGACCCGGCCCAGCCAGCCGGGCACCAATCAATACGGTCCCCATCCCAACCGGGCGGTGTCGCCATGAGTGCCCACGTCTCGCATCCGGCCCGCTTTCACCAGCGCCTCGCGGCTGGCCTTGCAGCGCTGTTCCTGTGTCTTGGCACCCCGTTGCTGGCCGAAATGTTCGGGCCGATTTCGGGCCAGGTTCATGGTGTGGGCCCCAAAACGCTGGTTATCGTCCTACACGGAGATTCCGGGCCGGATTACATCGCGTCCTTTGCCACGGAACTGGCCGCGCGAAACCCGCAGTCGACCGTCATCCAGATGGCGCGGCCCGGCTATTCCGTCGCCGGGCGCCGCAGCAAGGGATCGAACAACGGCAGCCGCGACCATTACACCAAACAGAACAACAATCTGCTGGCACAGGGTATTTCGGCAGCTGGCCAGGCATATCCGCATCAAAAGCTGGTGGTGGTGGCTCATTCCGGCGGAGCGGCACAGACCGCCACGCTGCTGGGAACGGTACCGGGCCTGATCGACACGGCAATCATGGTGTCAGGCCCGTTCGACATTCCGCGCTGGCGGGCCGCACGCGGCACGCCCTGGCCCAAAAGCCAATCGCCGATCCGCTATCTCGACCAGATACCACGACAAACCCGGATCATCGCGGTGACCGGCCAGAACGATTCCAATACGCAGCCCGGCCTTGCCCGGGACTATGTGGCCAAGGCTCAGGCGCGCGGCCTGAACGCCACATTCACCGCCATACCGAATGCAGGCCACAGTTTCAGATCGCTCAAAGAACCCGTTCTGGCCATCGCAACCCGCGAAATCCAGAGCTAGGAAAGTCAGGTGAACCAATGACCGAACAATCGCCCAACTCCCAGTTTCATGCCTCAAGCTTCATGCAGGGGCACAATGCGGAATACCTCGAACAGCTCTATGCCCGATACGCCAACGACCCCGGCGCGGTGGATGCCGCATGGGCCGAGTTTTTCCGCGCGATGGGCGATGCGGATACCGATGTGAAGAAAGAGGCCGACGGCCCCAGTTGGGCGCGCACCGACTGGCCGCCGATGCCCGCCGACGACCTGACCGGCGCGCTGACCGGACAATGGGCCGAGATCGACGCCAAGGCCGCTGGTGGCAAGATCAAGGAACAGGCCGCCAAGGCCGGCGTTCCGGTCAGCGATGACCAGATCAAGCGCGCGGTGCTGGATTCGATCCGCGCCCTGATGATCATCCGCGCCTATCGTATCCGGGGCCATCTGGTGGCCGATCTGGACCCGCTTGGCATGCGCGCGGGCACCCCGCATCCCGAGCTGGATCCCAAGACCTATGGTTTTGCCGATTCCGACATGGACCGGCCGATCTTCATCGACAACGTGCTGGGGCTGACCCATGCCTCGATGCGGCAGATCATCGACATCGTCAAACGCACCTATTGCGGCACCTTTGCGCTGCAATACATGCATATCTCGAACCCCGAAGAGGCCGCCTGGCTGAAAGAACGAATTGAAGGCTACGGCAAGGAGATCTCGTTCACCCGCGAAGGGCGCAAGGCCATCCTGAACAAGATGGTCGAGGCCGAGGGCTTCGAAAAGTTCCTGCATGTCAAATACATGGGAACCAAGCGATTTGGCCTCGACGGCGGCGAGGCGCTGATCCCCGCGATGGAACAGATCATCAAGCGCGGTGGCGCGCTGGGGGTCCGCGAGATCGTCATCGGCATGCCGCACCGTGGCCGCCTGAACATCCTCGCCAACGTGATGGGCAAACCCTATCGCGCCATCTTCAACGAATTCCAGGGCGGCAGCTTCAAGCCCGAGGATGTCGACGGCTCAGGCGACGTGAAATACCACCTCGGCGCCTCCTCGGACCGAGAGTTCGACGGCAATACGGTTCACCTCAGCCTCACCGCCAACCCCTCGCACCTCGAGGCGGTCAACCCCGTCGTTCTGGGCAAGGCCCGCGCCAAGCAGGACCAGTTCGGCGACAAGGACCGCACCTCGGTCATGCCGGTGCTGCTGCATGGCGACGCGGCTTTTGCCGGTCAGGGCGTTGTGGCCGAATGCTTCCAGCTTTCCGGCATCCGCGGCCATCGCACCGGCGGCACCATGCATATCGTGGTCAACAACCAGATCGGCTTCACCACCGCGCCGCATTTCAGCCGCTCCAGCCCCTATCCGACCGATATCGCCCTGATGGTCGAGGCGCCGATCTTCCACGTCAACGGCGACGACCCCGAGGCGGTGGTGCACGCCGCCAAGGTGGCCACCGAGTTCCGGCAAAAGTTCCGCAAGGATGTGGTGATCGACATCTTCTGCTATCGCCGTTTTGGCCATAACGAGGGCGACGAGCCCATGTTCACCAACCCGATCATGTACAAGCGGATCAAGACCCACAAGACCACGCTCAGCCTCTATACCGAGCGTCTGGTCAAGGACGGGTTGATCCCCGAGGGCGAGATCGAGGACATGAAGGCCGCCTTCCAGGCGCATCTGAACGAAGAGTTCGAGGCCGGCAAGGATTACAAGCCCAACAAGGCCGATTGGCTGGACGGCCGCTGGTCGCATCTGGACAAGAACAAAGAGGAATATGTGCGCGGCGAGACCGCGATCACGCCCGAAACCCTGGCCGAGGTCGGCAATGCCCTGACCCGCGCGCCCGAGGGGTTCGCGCTGCACCGCACTGTCGAACGTCTGCTTGAAACCAAAAAGGCGATGTTCGATACCGGTACGGGCATCGACTGGGCCACTGGCGAGGCGCTTGCCTATGGCTCGTTGTTGACCGAGGGCTATCCGGTCCGCCTGGCCGGTCAGGATGCCACTCGGGGCACCTTCAGCCAGCGCCATTCCGGCCTGATCAGCCAGGACAGCGAAGAGCGGTACTATCCGCTCAACAACATCCGCAAGGGTCAGGCGAATTACGAGGTGATCGACTCGATGCTCAGCGAATATGCGGTGCTGGGTTTCGAATACGGTTATTCACTGGCCGAACCCAATGCGCTGACGCTCTGGGAGGCCCAGTTCGGCGACTTCGCGAACGGCGCCCAGATCATGTTCGACCAGTTCATCAGCTCAGGCGAAAGCAAGTGGCTGCGGATGTCGGGCCTTGTCTGCCTGCTGCCACACGGGTTCGAGGGCCAGGGCCCCGAGCACAGCTCGGCCCGTCTGGAAAGGTTCCTGCAGATGTGCGGTCAGGATAACTGGATCGTGGCCAACTGCACCACGCCAGCCAACTATTTCCACATCCTGCGCCGTCAGCTGCACCGGACCTTCCGCAAGCCGCTGATCCTGGTTACCCCGAAATCGCTGCTGCGTCACAAACTGGCAGTCTCGAAGGCCGAAGAGTTCACCACCGGTTCGTCTTTCCACCGAGTGCTGTGGGATGATGCGCAATATGGCAACTCAGACACCAAGCTGGTTGCCGACGACAAGATCAAGCGGGTCGTGCTGTGCTCGGGCAAGGTCTACTTCGACCTGCTCGAGGAACGCGACGCGCGCGGCATCGACGATGTCTATCTGCTCAGGATCGAGCAGTATTACCCCTTCCCCGCCCATTCGCTCATCAACGAGTTGGAGCGGTTCAAGGGGGCCGAGATGGTCTGGTGTCAGGAAGAACCCAAGAACCAGGGCGCGTGGAGCTTCATCGAGCCCAATATCGAATGGGTGCTGACCCGCATCGGCGCCAAGCACACCCGCCCGACCTATGTCGGCCGTGCGACCTCGGCCTCTCCCGCGACCGGTCTGGCCAGCCAACACAAAGCCCAACAAGAGGCGCTCGTGAATGAAGCGCTGAGCATCGAAGGAAAATAAGCGATGACGATCGAAGTTCGTGTCCCCACGCTTGGCGAATCCGTGACCGAGGCCACAGTGGCCACCTGGTTCAAGAAACCCGGCGACGCCGTGGCAGTGGACGAGATGCTCTGTGAGCTGGAAACCGACAAGGTAACCGTCGAGGTCCCCGCCCCCGCCGCAGGCGTGATGGGTGAGATCGTGGCCAAGGAAGGCGAAACCGTTGGCGTGAACGCGCTGCTGGCAACCATTGCCGCCGGCGAAGGTGCGGCCCCCGCCGCAGGCGAAAAAACCGCGAAAGCGGCGGCAGAGCCTGCCGCCGAGTCAGGCGGCTCGGTTGACGTGATGGTGCCCACCTTGGGTGAATCGGTGACCGAAGCCACTGTCTCGACCTGGTTCAAGAAGGTGGGCGACACCGTCGCGCAGGACGAAATGCTCTGCGAGCTGGAAACCGACAAGGTCTCGGTCGAGGTACCCGCGCCTGCATCCGGCGTGCTGGCCGAAATCATCGCGGCCGAAGGCACAACTGTGAACGCATCGGCCAAGCTGGCGGTGATCTCGGGCAGCGCCTCGGGCGTCTCTCCCGCACCCGCCGCCCCGTCCACCACTGTCGCTCCCGCAGCGTCCACCAGCAAGGACATCGCCAACGCTCCTTCGGCTGAAAAAGCGATGGCCGAAGCCGGGATCAGCCCGGCACAGGTCACCGGAACCGGACGTGACGGCCGCATCATGAAAGAGGATGTCGCGGCGGCCGTCGCCGCCGCAGCCGCCGCACCGGCCGCCGCCCCTGCCGCGGCTTCGGCCCCCGCCGCAGCGTCCCGCGCGCCTGCCCTGGCAGAGGATGCCGCGCGCGAGGAGCGCGTCCGCATGACGCGCCTGCGTCAGACCATCGCCCGCCGCCTGAAGGACGCCCAGAACACCGCCGCGATCCTGACCACCTATAACGAGGTGGACATGACCGAGGTGATGGCGCTGCGCAACACCTACAAGGACGCATTCGAGAAGAAGCACGGCGTGCGCATGGGCTTCATGTCCTTCTTCACCAAGGCCTGCTGCCACGCGCTGAAAGAAGTGCCCGAGGTCAACGCCGAGATCGACGGCCAGGACATCGTCTACAAGAACTACGTGCATATGGGCGTCGCCGCCGGTACGCCGCAGGGCCTGGTGGTGCCGGTCATCCGCGACGCCGACCAGATGTCCTTTGCCGAGATCGAAAAGGCGATCGCCGAAAAGGGCAAGCGCGCCCGCGATGGCAAGCTGTCCATGGCCGAAATGCAGGGCGGCACCTTCACCATCTCCAACGGTGGCGTCTACGGCTCGCTGATGTCCTCGCCGATCCTGAACCCCCCGCAGTCGGGTATCCTCGGCATGCACAAGATCCAGGACCGTCCGATGGTCATCAACGGCGAAATCAAGATCCGCCCGATGATGTACCTGGCGCTGTCCTATGATCACCGTATCGTCGACGGCAAGGGCGCGGTGACCTTCCTCGTCCGCGTGAAAGAGGCGCTGGAAGATCCCCGCCGCTTGCTGATGGATCTGTGATCAAAGACGACAGGCCTCGCACCATGTCCGGTGCGAGGCCGAAACCATCCCAGGCCGGACAGACAAGAAAGCCGAGTAAGACGGATCAGATGATTGACGGAATGCTATCCAGATTCGCCGCGCTCCGGGTCACGCACCGGCGGCCCGCTGCCTTACATGCCGGATCAAAAGGACACTGACCCATGGCAACCCACGCCCTCTGGCAGGCCGATGTGGCCGACTTCGACGCTTGGCTCAAGGTGTTCCGCGAGGATCGCGCGATGCGCAAGGCCGCGGGCATCCGCGATTTGCATATCTGGCGCGACCCTGATCGCGCCGATCATGCGGTGGCTTTGTTCGAGATCACCGACCTCGCCTCGGCCAAGGCCTTCTTCGACAGCGAAGAACTGGCCATGCACCACGAACGCGGCGGCATTGCCCATATCACGGTGAAACTGCTGACGCCGGTCTGATCCGGCACCGGCACGACATTTCAGGCACCGGGCCACAATACCCCACCCGGCGCACACGAAGGAGAGTTAAAATGGCTAACTATGACGTCATCGTAATCGGCGCCGGCCCCGGCGGCTATGTCTGCGCCATCCGCTGCGCCCAGCTGGGACTGAAGACCGCCGTGGTCGAAGGCCGCGAAACCCTGGGCGGCACCTGCCTGAACGTGGGCTGCATCCCCTCCAAGGCGCTGCTGCATGCCTCGCACTCGCTGCACGAGGCACAGCACAACTTTGCCAAGATGGGGCTCAAGGGCAAGGCGCCCTCGGTCGACTGGAAACAGATGCTCGCCTATAAGGACGAGGTGATCGAGGGCAACACCAAGGGCATCGAATTCCTGTTCAAAAAGAACAAGATCGACTGGATCAAGGGCTGGGCCACCATCCCCGCCGCGGGCAAGGTGCAGGTGGGCGACGACACCCACGAGGCCAAGAACATCATCATCGCCTCGGGGTCTGAGCCGGCCTCGCTGCCCGGTGTCGAGGTGGATGAGAAAACCGTCGTGACGTCCACCGGAGCGCTGGAACTGGGCAAGATCCCGAAATCCCTGGTAGTGATCGGCGCCGGTGTCATCGGGCTGGAACTGGGCTCGGTCTATGCCCGCCTGGGTGCCGAGGTGACGGTGGTCGAATTCCTTGACGTGATCACCCCCGGCATGGATGGCGAGGTGCAAAAGACCTTCCAGCGCATCCTGAAAAAGCAGGGCCTGAACTTTGTCATGGGCGCCGCGGTGCAAAAGACCGAAGTGGCCAGGGGCAAGGCCAAGGTCACCTACAAGCTGATGAAAAAGGACACCGAGCACGAGATCGAAGCCGATACCGTGCTGGTCGCTACCGGGCGCAAACCCTATACCGCCGGTCTGGGCCTCGACAAGCTGGGCATCGAAATGACCCAGCGCGGCCAGATCAAGGTCGGCAAGGACTGGCAGACCAACGTGCCCGGCATCTACGCCATCGGCGACGTGATCGAAGGCCCGATGCTCGCCCACAAGGCCGAGGACGAAGGCATGGCCGCCGCCGAGCAGGTCGCGGGCAAGCACGGCCATGTCAACTATGGCGTCATCCCCGGCGTGATCTACACCACGCCCGAGGTCGCCAATGTCGGCGAGACAGAACAAAGCCTGAAAGAAGCGGGTCGCGCCTACAAGGTCGGCAAGTTCATGTTCATGGGCAATGGCCGCGCCAAGGCCAATTTCGCCAGCGACGGCTTCGTCAAGATCCTCGCCGACAAGGAGACCGACCGCATCCTTGGCGCCCATATCATCGGCCCGGCGGCAGGCGAGCTGATCCACGAGATCTGCGTTGCGATGGAATTCGGCGCCTCGGCCGAGGATCTGGCACTCACCTGCCACGCGCATCCCACCTATTCCGAGGCCGTGCGCGAGGCGGCGCTGGCCTGCGGCGACGGCCCGATCCACTCGTAACAACGTCAAAGCCTCGGGGCGGCAGCACCGCCGCCCCGGCATAGGCGCCCTCAAGGCTTCATTTCGCTGGAAATACTCCGGGGGAGTCGCCGTCGGGCGACGGGGGCAGCGCCCCCTGCCGTGCCTCAACTCTGCGCGGTCTCATATCCTGCTTCACGCATCAACCGGTCCGAGGCGCCCTCGATCTCGGTCTCCAGGCGCCGCATGAAGGCATCGCGCGGCACCCCCGGCGGAATCGGGTCCAGGAACTCCACAACCGCGCGCCCCGGCTTTCGCAGGAGCCCGTCACGCGGCCAGAACAACCCCACATTGGTCGCCACCGGGATGCAGCTGTATTGCAACCCCTCGTAAAGGACGGCACTGCCCACCTTATAGGGTTTGGATACGCCCGGCGCGACCCGGGTGCCCTGCGGATAGATTACCAGTTGACCGGGTTCGGCGAATTCCTTGGCCACGTCCTTGACCATCTTGGCCACCGCTGCACCGCGCTTGCCCCTGTTTACCGGAATACAGCCCAGCCGCTTGGCATAGACCCCGATCACGGGCGTCCACAACAGCTCGCGTTTCATGATGAACTTGCCATGCGGCACCGCGTGAAAGATCAGCAAGATGTCAAAGAACGACTGATGCTTGGCTGCTATCAGCACCTCACCCGTCGGCACCGGTCCGCGTATCTCGCCCTGAATGCCGACCATCCAGCGCGCCATCCAGATCGTGCTGCGCGCGTAAAGCTTGCAGGCCCTGAGCGCGCCCTTCTTCGAGACCAGCGCATAAGGGGTAAAGAGCAGCCCCAGGATGGCCATCCAGATGTAAATGACGATGGTAAAGACGATGGAACGCACCCACTGTATCATCATGCAAGCTCCTTCAACCTGCGGCGGGCCGCGTTCCAGGTTGCGGCAAAAGCAACCACCGCGCCCAGAACCGGGATCAGCAGCGGCAGCAGCCAGCCTGCGCCACGAAAACCGAGCCCGGTCAGAAAGCCACCCTCGTCCGAGGCTTCGGGCAGCAACAGCACTCCGCCCATGCCCAGCACCACCCCCACGGCAGACCCGATCAACGCCCGCAAAGTGAACCGGCGCACGAAGGCGCCCGCGATATAGCGGTCGCGCGCGCCGACCAGCCGCAGAACCTCGATGACCTGCGCATTGGCCGCCAGCGCCGCATTAGCCGCCAACGTGATCATCGCCGCCGTGGCGCCACCGATCAGCAAGATCGACACCAGCGCCAGACGGCGCAGCGAATTGGCCGCATCCACCAGCGGCTCGCGCCAGCGCCGGTGATCATCCAGCACAGCGCCCGGAACCTCGGCCGCCAGCCGCAGTCGCAACCCCTGTGCGTCATATGCGGGTTCGCCGCCAACGATCTCGATCAGTTGCGGCACCGGCAACGTGTCCAGCGGTAAATCAGGCCCAAGCCAAGGCGCCAGCAGCGCCGCCTGTTCCTCGCGGCTCAGCGCGCGGGCCTCGGCCACGCCCGGTGTCTGTTTCAGGATGGACAGCGCCGCCTGCGTCTGTGCGGCGACCTGATCGGCGGGCGCATTGATGCGCAGCGTTGCCGCCCGGGCCAGTTCCGAGGCCCAGCGGTCCGCCAACCGCCCCGAGGCCAGCGACAAAGCCAGCGCGAACACCGCCAGAAAAGCCATCGCGCCGGACACGAACAAGGTGAGTTGCGCGGTAAAGCCCGAAGGCGGCACCACCCGGTCGGCCTGTTTATCGGCCATCAACAATGCGCGGATGGTTCCCTTGCTCACAGATCCGCCCCCGCCAGTTGCAGCCGCTTGTTCGAGATCCGCAGCACCCGCGCCTGAACCTGGCTTTTGGCGGCACGGATCAGACTCAGATCGTGGGTAGCGATCAGCACGGTCTTGCCCATCCTGTTCAGTTCCACCAGCAATTGTAGCAGCCGCTGGGACATCTCCCAGTCGACGTTACCGGTGGGTTCATCTGCCACCACCACATCTGGCGACATGATCACCGCACGGGCCAGCGCCGCGCGCTGGCGTTCCCCCCCCGACAGTTCAGGCGGCAGGGCCTCGGCCCGTTTGGATAGTCCGACCCAGGCCATCAGTTCGCGCAGGTTCTCTTGTTCTTGCGACAATTCATGGCCCGAGACGGTCAACGGCAACGCGATGTTCTCGGCCAGCGGCAGATGGTCAAGGAAGCGGCAATCCTGATGCACGACCCCTATACGGCGGCGAAACAGCGCCATCTGGTCCCGATCCAGCCGCCGCATGTCCTCGCCAAAGGCGCGGACCTGTCCCGAGGTTGCCAAAAGCGCCCCGTAGCAGAGCTTGAGAAGCGTTGTCTTGCCCGAGCCGGAGGGGCCAGTCAGAAAATGGAACGACCCCGGCGACAACTCGACCGAGATCTCGCTCAGCAATTCGTCGCCACCATAGCTGTAGCCCACATTCTCAAGCTCGATCACATCGGCCCCCTGATATTGCCGGCTCTTCTTGCCCGATGGGGAACGTGGTTTCAATGCCCGCCTGCGCCTGTGCTGGGTCCAATGGGCGACACTCGCGACGACTTGCGGCAAATCACTCTTTCCGCAATGGGCGCAACCGCCTATGATCTGTGAAAAAACCAAGCTTAGGCAGAAAAAGAAACCGGGAGACAGCATGCGTCTGACATGTCCGAATTGCGACGCACAATACGAGGTTCCGGACGAGGTGATCCCGTCCGAGGGCCGCGATGTACAATGCTCGAACTGCGGCCATACCTGGTTTCAGCCAGCGGCCGGTCAGGCGATCGAGGCCGAAGCGACCGAAAACTTCGACGACCTCGACAGCGAACAGACGCCAGCGCCTGATGGCGACACCGCCAACGATGGAGATGACAACTGGCAGGACGACAGCGAGGCCGAAGACGCAGTCGACGCGACCGATGACACGGCCGAGACAACCAAGGCCCGTGGCATCGACCCCGACATCTCGGACATCCTGCGCGAAGAGGCCGCCCGCGAGGCCGAGTTGCGCGCTCGCGAAGCCGACGCTCTGGAAAGTCAACCCGATCTGGGTCTGGACGCCTATCCAGGCGACGAGCCCGGGCGCCGCGCGCGCGAGGCGCAGGACCGGATGGCCCGGATGCGCGGGCAGGAACCGGTGGCGCAAGAAGCAGACAACACCTCACGCCGGGGGCTGTTGCCCGATATCGAGGAAATCAACTCGACCCTGCGCAACTCGGACGGTGCGGCGGTGGCACCCACGCCCGTGCATGCAGGCCCCGCCCGGCGTCGTCGGTCTGGTGGTTTCATGCGCGGGTTTCTGGTGATGCTGATCTTTGG
The DNA here is from genome assembly GCF_059612725.1 of Ruegeria sp. YKSF070. Lineage (NCBI taxonomy): Bacteria > Pseudomonadati > Pseudomonadota > Alphaproteobacteria > Rhodobacterales > Roseobacteraceae > Ruegeria > Ruegeria sp. YKSF070. The sequence continues at coordinate 85,103 of NZ_JBXWRD010000012.1, forward strand.
CGCAGTCCTGTTCCTGCTTTACGCAAATGCCCCGCTGGTGGCGCGCACCGTGCCGCAGGCCGACCCGATGCTCAGCGCCTATGTGGCGCTGGTCGATCAGGCCCGACTGTGGCTCGATGCGCAGGCCAGCATGCTGATGCCGAAATAAGGCGGTCGGCGTAACCCCGCCTCAGAACCGGTCGAGCAAACGCTTGAGATAGTCGCGTTCGATCTTGGGGCGGTCACTTTCTCCAGAGCGGCGTCGGATCTCGTCCAGCAGATCGCGCGCCCGGCGATAGACATCATCGCCCGGTACAAGAGACTCGTCGGTGTCGACACCACCCTGCGAACCGGGAGTGCGCCCCAACGGGTCCTGGCTCCGGGCGCGTTGATCGCCTTCCTGGCTGCCCTGTCCCGGCTGGCTTTGCTGCGCCAGCGCCTCGCCCAACGAGCGCATGCCCTCGCGCATGGCTTCCATCGCCTCGGCCTGGCGGTCGATCGCCTCGGCCAGATCGTTCTCGCGCAGCGCCTCCTCGGCGCCCTCCATCGCACGCCCGGCCCGATCCAATGCCTCGCGCGCGGCATCGCCCTCGGGGGTACCCTGTCCGGGCAGGTTCTGTTCCTGCCGCCCCAATTCGTTGCGCAACGCCTGCTGCCGGTCGGCGAGCGAGCCTTCGCCAGTCTCGCCGGGCTCACCCGGCTGGGCGCCGTCCTGTCCGGTTCCAGACTGGCGGCTACCCTGGCCCTCGCCCTCGTGGCTTTGCCCCCGGCCCTGTCCCCCATTGCGGCCTTCGTTCTGCTGGCTCTCGCCTGCCTGCGCGCCCGGGTTGAACTGTTCCTGAAGATCGCGAAAGGCCTGATCGCTCAACCCTTGCTGGTTGCGCAGCGTTTCGGCCAGCCCCTCCATCGCGCGCTGCCCTTCGGACTGGCCATTGTCGCCCTGTCCCTGGGTCACGCGCATGTTTTCCATCATCTGCTGGAACTCTTCCAGCGCCTGCTGCGCCTCGGCCATGCGGCCCTGTTCCATCAACTCCTGGATGCGATCCATCATCTTTTGCAGGTCATCCTGCGTCATTTGCAGGCTCTCGCCCTCTTGCGCCTGCCGCTCGCCATCCTGCTCGTTCTGCTGGTTCTGCGCCAACTGTCGCAGATAATCCTGCGTCGCCTCGCGCAACTCCTGCATCAGTTCTGCGATCTCCTCGTCCGAAGCGCCGTTCTTCATCGCCTCGCTCAGCCGCTCCTGAGCCCTGCGCATCCGCTCCAGCGCATCCGACAGGGTGCCGTCCTCGAGCATGATCGCCAGATCCCAAAGCGCCTGGGCAATCTCCTCCTGCTGCGACGGTTTCAGGCCAAAACGCTGCAACGCTTCCATCCGACGCAGGATCACCCGCAGCCGGAGATAGGCGGTTTGCGAGCGGAACACCTCGTCCGGACGGTGCGAGATCGCCCGCAATATCTGGGCCACGCGCGGCGCGTTGTCCCGTGACCAGAGAAGGTCACGGCGCTGTTCGATCACAGCCCCTGCCAATGGGTCAAAGAAGCGCCGCGCCGGCAGAGCGGTGCCAAACGGCAGCGTCTCGGCCTCCTGCCCTGCCGCATCGCTGGCGATCAAGGTGATCGTCACCGGCAAGTGAGCCCAAGGGTGCTGCGAAAAATCCTCGATCAGGTTCTCGGTGAATTCGCGCCGGTCCCCGGTGATCGGCAAGGGCAGATCGGCGACCACCGGGTCGCGCGGTTCGGGCTCGATCCGAAGCCCATGCCGGCGGTCAACCGCCTCGATATCCAGTGCGATGATAGCCCGCCCACCGGTGATGCCATAGTCGTCCATTGCGGCAAAAGGCAGGACCATCTTTCCGCCTGCTTGGGTCTCGGCCGCACCCACGATCTCGACCTGCGGGGCATTGTCCGACAGCATCACCACTTGCCATCCGCGCCCCCCGCGCCCTTCGATCTCGAAGGGGCCACTGCGAGTGACCTCAACCATCTGTTCCGGGTGTTCGGGGCGCTCCAGCGGCTTGCCCGAGACATCCTCGGCCAGACGCAGCTGTCCCACCTCGCCATAAAACCGCAGCGTGATACGGCTGCCTTGCGGCAGTTGCAGCACCTCATCGTTCTGGTCGTTCAGATAGAGCGTCGGCAGACCGGTATAGCGTGGCGGCTCGATCCAGCCCTCCCAGCTGGGCCCTGCTGCGGCCTGCGCCGCGCCCGGCGCCAGATCGGCCACGCTCCCCACCCGCCAGACCGAGCCAAAGAGCAGCGACGCGACGAAACAAAGCGCCGCCATAAAGCGCAGTCCATAGGGATCACGCTTGGTCAGTACTAGATCGGGCGCGACCGGTTCCGCCTTGGCGACCCGCGCCGCCATTCGGGACTGATGCGCGCGCCAGAGCGCTGCCGAGGACGGATCTTGCGCGCCGACCGCCTGTTCATCGAGGAGGGTCTGGATCGGTCGTCCCGGCAGCGCAGCGTCGAGCCGCGACAGCGCCTCGTCCCGGGACGGCCTGCGGAACCGCCGGAGACCCAGTACAAGCGTCACCACCAGTGCCAGCGCAAATCCGGCCGCAAAGGCCCAGACCCATTCCACCGGCACAAGCTCGTGCAGGCCCAGCAGAATCGGTGCCAGTGCCAGCATCAGCACCGAGAGGAAGGGCCAGAACCCCCGCCACAACCGTTCGGCCCAAAGGCCTGCATGCGTCAGACCCAACGCAAAGAGTGGTAAGGGCAGGTTCGGCGGGCGGTTTAGGGTCACATCGGGCCTCCTGTCGGCCCGCGCGACGGGGTCACCGCGTCAGAGCCATGGGGGGATGGTATCGCGATTTATGATTTCGTCAAAGCTTGGGCGTGGGCGAATAACCGCGAATTGATCCCCATGCACCAGAACCTCGGGGATCAGGGCGCGCGTATTGTACTCACTCGCCATAACGGCGCCATAGGCGCCAGCGCTACGAAACGCGACCAGATCACCAGCCGTCAGCGGTGGCATCATCCGCCCCTTGGCAAAGGTATCGCCGGTTTCGCAGACCGGGCCGACGATATCGTAGGGCTGTGGCTCGACCCCCGGTTCGGGTTCGATCACCGGCACGATATCGTGATGGGCGTCATACATGGCCGGGCGGATCAGGTCGTTCATCGCCGCATCGAGGATCAGAAAATCGCGCCCCTCGCCGGATTTGACATAGATGACCTTCGACACCATCAGCCCGGCATTGCCCGCGATCAGGCGGCCCGGCTCGATCTCGATCTCGCAACCCAGATGGCCCAGCGTCCGCTTGATCAGCGCGCCGTATTCCATTGGCAAAGGTGGCGCCTCGTTCGAGCGGGTATAGGGAATGCCAAGGCCCCCACCCAGGTCGAGCCTGCGGATATCGTGGCCCTCGGTGCGCAGCCGCTCGGTCAGTTCGGCCACCTTGCGATAGGCGGTCTCGAACGGCGCCAGATCGGTCAGTTGAGACCCGATATGCACGTCGATCCCCACCACCTCCAGCCCCGGCAACGCCGCAGCATGGGCATAGACCGCACTGGCGCGCGCGATCGGAATACCGAACTTGTTCTCGGACTTGCCGGTCGCGATCTTGGCATGGGTCTTGGCATCCACGTCCGGGTTCACCCGGATGGTGATCGGCGCCACCTTGCCCAGTTCCAGAGCGATGGCGTTGATGACCTCCATCTCGGGTTCGGATTCGACGTTGAACTGGCGGATGCCACCTTCGAGCGCCATCCGGATCTCATCGGCCGTCTTGCCGACACCGGAGAAAACGATGCGCTCGCCCGGCACACCCGCTGCCCGAGCACGCAGGTATTCGCCGATCGAGACAACGTCCATCCCCGCCCCTGCCTGTGCCAGGGTACGCAGGATAGCCTGGTTGCTGGCCGCCTTCATCGCGTAGCAGATCAGGTGCTCGGTCCCGTCCAGCGCCTCGTCAAACAGCTGGAAATGCCGCAGCAGCGTGGCGGTGGAATAGACATAGAATGGCGTGCCAACCGTGGCCGCGATCTCGGCCAGGGGGACATCCTCGGCGCAGAGCGCACCGTCACGATAAAGAAAATGATCCATGTCGCGCGCTTAGCCTGAAATCCGGTGGCGGATCAATTGCCGCCACGCAAAGCGGAGAAGATTTTTGCGAGGCTCCACCTCGCGCTCCGGAGTATTTTGAACCAGAAAGAAGCAACGGCCAGAATATCATTCACTTTGCCGAAAATACTCCGGGGGAGTCGCGGCTTGCCGCGGCGGGGGCGGCGCCCCCGGACACGACTGGCCGCTCAGAACCCGAGCCAGAGGTTGAACGGACCCTTGCCCAACCCAACACCGCCGCTCACATGGGTACCGCTGCCCGAGACGCCGACATTGGCCGCCACCGTCGGCTGCACCGGTTCGCCATCGGCACCGCAACCGGATACCAGCGCGGCCAGTGCAAGGGCGAGGGTCAGGCGGATCGGTGTCATGCCAGCATCTCCTTCCAGCGGGCGAGCTGCGCGCGCACCTGCGCGGGCGCGGTGCCGCCATAGCTCTGACGCGAGTTTACCGAATTTTCGACGCCAAGGACACCATAGACATCGGCGGTGATCGCGGCATGGGCCGATTGCATCTCGTCCAGGCTCAGGTCCGGCAGGTCGCAGCCCTTGCCTTCGGCCAGCGCCACCAGCGCGCCGGTCACGTGGTGTGCATCGCGGAACGGCAGGCCAAGCACGCGCACCAACCAGTCGGCAAGATCGGTCGCGGTCGAGAAACCCGAGCCCGCAGCCGCGGCGAGGCTGTCGCGATTGGCGGTCATGTCGCGCACCATCCCCTCCATCGCCGCCAGCGCCAGCATCCAGTTGTCAGCCGCGTCGAACACCTGTTCCTTGTCTTCCTGCATGTCCTTGGAATAGGCCAGCGGCAGCCCCTTCATCACCATCATCAGCGCGGTATTGGCGCCAAAGATGCGGCCCACCTTGGCCCGGATCAGCTCGGCGGCATCAGGGTTCTTCTTCTGCGGCATGATCGACGAGCCCGTCGAGAACCGGTCCGACAGGATCACGAACCGGAACTGGGCGCTGGACCAGATCACCAGTTCCTCGGCAAAGCGCGACAGGTGCATGGCACAGATCGAGGCGACCGACAGGAACTCCAGCGCAAAATCACGATCACTGACCGCATCCAGCGAGTTGGCAGTGGGTCGGTCGAACCCCAGCGCCGCCGCCGTCATGTGCCGGTCGATCGGGAACGACGTTCCCGCCAGCGCCGCCGAGCCCAGGGGCGATTCGTTCATCCGCGCGCGGGCATCGCGCACCCGGCTCAGATCGCGGCCGAACATCTCGACATAGGCCATCATGTGATGGCCCCAGGTCACCGGCTGGGCCGTCTGGAGATGGGTGAACCCCGGCATCACCCAATCGGCCCCGGCCTCGGCCTGACCCAGAAGCGCCCGGATCAATGCCAACAGCCCCTGTTCGGCGGCGTCGAACTGGTCGCGCACCCACAGTTTGAAATCCGTCGCCACCTGGTCGTTGCGCGATCGCGCGGTGTGCAGACGCCCTGCCGGTTCGCCGATGATCTCCTTCAGCCGCGCTTCGACATTCATGTGAATGTCCTCCAGCGCGGTGGAAAAGGTAAACTCTCCCGCCTCGATCTCTGACAAAACGGTGAGCAGCCCTTCCCGAATGGCCTCGGCATCACTATCCGTAATAACGCCCGTGGCTGCCAACATGGCCGCATGGGCCCGCGAGCCTGCGATGTCCTGGGCCGCCAGTCGCTTGTCGAACCCGATCGAGGCGTTGATCGCCTCCATGATCGCGTCCGGTCCGGCGGCAAAGCGGCCGCCCCACATCTGGTTCGAGGTCTTGTCGGTCATCGTGATGAACCCTTCGGAGGGGATATGAAGAAACTGTTGCTCGCCCTCGTCTATACCGCCGCCGCGCTGGGCGCAAATCCATCGCTCGGCCTGGCCGCCGACCGCGCGCAGATCGAGGCACTGCGCGATGGCGACATGAAGAAACTGATCGTGCTGCCCGAGACCCGCGCCGTGTCGCAGGTGCCGTTCCAGCTGGCCGATGGTGCCGGCGAGGCGACGCTGGGCGATTACAAGGGCAAGGTGGTTCTGCTGAACTTCTGGGCCACCTGGTGCGCCCCCTGCCGCAAGGAGATGCCGCAGTTGTCGGCGCTCCAGTCCGAGCTTGGCGGAGAGAATTTCGAGGTGCTGACCATCGCCACCGGCCGCAACTCGCCCGCTGGGATCGAGAAATTCTTTGGCGAGATCGGCGTCGACAACCTGCCCCGCCACCAGGACCCGCGCCAGGCGCTGGCGCGCGAGATGGCGGTGATCGGCCTGCCGATCACGGTGCTGATCGACGCCGACGGGATGGAGGTCGCCCGGCTGATCGGCGATGCCGACTGGAACTCGGACAGCGCCCGCGCCATCATCTCGGCGGTCATCGGCACCGAAGGCTAGGGCACCCGTCCCCTTTCCTGCGACGTGGTGCGCCCCTGCTCCAAGAGGAGGGGCCAGCCAGCAGAGCCAAAACCAAGACCTCCGGCGCGCTTCATGCTACCCTGTCTGTGTCCGCGCTCAGGAGGAATGACCATGTGGCCCGACCAGAGATTGTGTGACCTTCTGGGGATCGAACACCCGATCATCCAGTCCCCGATGACCGGCACCTGCACGCCTTTGCAGGCGGCTGCGGTGTGCAATGCCGGCGGGCTCGCCACGCGCTGACGCCACGCGACCCTTTGACAAGCGCCGCGCTCCGGTTCCACTCTTTGGCGCAGGGAGGAGCCCATGCCACTTGAGATCCTGCTGATCCTGGTGATCGGCGGCATATCGGCCATCGCCGTCATCCTACACCTGACCGGGCGCTCGAGCCGGGCGGTCCTGCTGCCCGAAGACGCGCGCGCCGCATGGTTGCGGCATTTTCCCCAGGACAAGGTGCACGATATCCTGCTGGCCCGCGACGGCCATGCCGCCCTTGTCGAGACCGAGGCAGGGCCCGGCCTGCTTTGGGCACTGGGCGCTGACACCGTTGGCCGACGGCTGCAAGACTATGCGCTGAGCGAGACTGCGGATGGGTTGATCATCCGGTTTCACGATTTCACCGCGCCCCGCGTCACCCTGAGACTCGACCCCGATGAAACCCCGATCTGGCAACAAAGACTGGCCCGCGCATGACCGATTCGATCAGCTATCCCGATGCAACCCAGCTGGCTGTGCCTTTCTTCATCGCTGCGATCCTGATCGAATTCCTGTGGATCGCCATCAAGAAACGCGGCGGGCGGTACGAGACCCGCGATGCCGTCACCTCTCTTATCATGGGTGCCGGATCGGTGGCCGAGGGCATTGTGCTGGGCTTCATCGCCTGGGGGTTCTTCATGCTGCTCTGGCAGATTACGCCGTTGGACATGGGCACATCCATCTGGGCGCTGCTGATTTGTTTCGTGCTGGACGACCTGCGCTATTATTGGGTGCACCGTTTCGGCCATAGGGTACGCTGGGTCTGGGCCAGCCATGTGAACCACCACTCCAGCCAGCACTACAACCTGACCACAGCCCTCAGGCAGACCTGGACCGGCACGTTTACCTTCATGATGGTGGTCAAGGCACCGCTGGTGCTGCTGGGCTTTCATCCCGCTCTGGTCCTGTTCTGCGGTGGGTTGAACCTGATTTACCAGTTCTGGATCCATACCGAGGCGATCGGCAAATTGCCGCGGTGGTTCGAGGCAGTGATGAACACGCCCAGCCATCACCGCGTACACCACGGTCGCAACCCGCGCTATCTGGACTGCAATTATGCCGGTGTCTTCATCATCTGGGACAAGATGTTCGGCACCTTCGTTCCCGAGCAGGACGATGAGAGGGTCGATTACGGCCTTGTCCATAACCTTGGCACATTCAACCCGTTGCGCGTGGCCTTTCACGAATGGCTGGGGATCTGGCGCGATGTGACCCAACCGGGTCTGAGCTGGCGGCAGCGGCTGGCCTATGCCTTTGCTCCGCCGGGCTACAGCCATGATGGCAGCCGAGAAACCTCGGAGGGGATCAAGGCGCGCTACCTGGCCCGCCACCCTGACCAAAAGGGGACACCCGGTTTCGAAGGCTAGAAACTCGGTCACATTCTAACAATCTCGTCGCAAGATCATGGGCCGCGCCATCGCAATAGCCGTGAGATCTCTGTGAAATCAGAGGGGTACGCGAGCACGATGTGACACAGTGCCGAGTGATCCGTCTTTTAGTCAAATCCTGCGCTTAACCTGTGGTTCACGATTTTGGCCAAGGCTGGGCACATCTCTCGTTCTGGCCTGTCAGACAAGGAACCTCGATGCGCCCCCGGATCAAGAAACTGGCAGACTTGCCCGAAGGGGCGGAAAACCCCCTGAGCGCGGCGGTCTCGAGCCGTGACCGATCCGCCGTCGCCATGGCGACCGAGGCTGTACGGCATGGCGATTGTCTGCTCGCCTATCAGCCGGTCCTGCAAACCGTGCCACCACATGGCACTGCCTTCTATGAAGGCTTCATTCGCGTGCTGGACGAAACCGGCCGGGTCATCCCCGCACGTGATTTCATGCCAGCTGTCGAGAATACCGAAATCGGGCGGGAACTGGATTGTATCGCGCTGGAAACCGGTCTGCGGGCGCTGGTTCGCAACCCGACGCTGCGCCTGTCAATCAACATGTCCGCCCGCTCGATAGGTTACCGCAAATGGATGCAGGTGCTGGAACGTTTTCTCAAGCGGGACGAAACCTTGGCCGATCGGCTGATCCTCGAGATCAATCAGACCTCGGCCATGGCCGTTCCGGAACTCGTGATCGACTTCATGGACAGGCTGCAACCGCGCGGCATCGCCTTTGCGCTGGATGATTTCGGTGACGGCCCCATCGACTTCAACAGTTTCCGCGACTTCTTTTTTGACGCGGTCAAGATCGACGGTCGTTTCATCCGTCAGGTCAGTACCGACGCCGCCAATCGCGCCACCGTCAGAGCGTTGATCGCGCTGGCCCGCGAGTTCGAAATGCTGATTATCGCCGAATCGGTCGAAACCGAAGAGGACGCGCGCTTTCTCGCTGAAAACGGGGTCGATTGCTTGCAAGGTTACCTCTACGGCGCGCCGACCGTCACGCCGGCCTGGGAACGACCCGAAACCGCAAAGGCCAACGGCTGATCACCATCCTGGCATTACTTGTGAGACAAGCTGTCAGTTGCTGCATGTGCAGCACTGGGCTATGTCAAGGGGGCTAGAGCGGGGATAAGGGCGCTCCGGGGTCGACATCGCCCCGTCATGCCGTCAGATTTCCCCAATAGGATCATGACGGCAAAGGATCGGATCACATGACCAACGTAGTAATTGCATCTGCCGCCCGCACCGGCGTCGGCAGCTTTGGCGGCTCTTTCGCGAATACCCCGGCGCATGACCTTGGCGCCGCGGTGCTCGAAGCCGTTGTCGAGCGCGCCGGCATCGACAAGGCCGAGGTGAGCGAGACCATTCTGGGTCAGGTCCTCACCGCCGCCCAGGGCCAGAACCCCGCCCGCCAGGCGCATGTCAATGCCGGCCTGCCCAAGGAAAGCTCGGCCTGGGGTATCAACCAGGTCTGCGGATCGGGCCTGCGTGCAGTGGCGCTGGGCGCACAGCACATCCTGCTGGGCGATGCCGAGATCGTCGCCGCCGGTGGCCAGGAGAACATGACCCTGTCACCCCATGCCGCCGCCCTGCGCGCCGGTCACAAGATGGGCGACATGAAATACATCGACACCATGATCCGCGACGGTCTTTGGGACGCCTTCAACGGCTATCACATGGGCCAGACCGCCGAGAACGTGGCCGAGCAGTGGCAGATCAGCCGCGAGATGCAGGACGAATTCGCCGTCGCCAGCCAAAACAAGGCCGAAGCCGCGCAGAATGCCGGCAAGTTCGCCGATGAAATCGTCCCCTTCATCATTAAGACCCGCAAGGGCGACATCGTGATGGACAAGGACGAATACATCCGTCACGGCGCCACCATCGAGGCGATGCAGAAACTGCGCCCCGCCTTCACCAAGGACGGTTCCGTCACCGCCGCCAACGCAAGCGGCCTGAACGACGGTGCCGCCGCCACCCTGCTGATGACCGCCGAGAACGCGGAAAAGCGCGGTATCGAGCCACTGGCCCGCATCGCCTCCTACGCCACCGCCGGGCTCGACCCGTCGATCATGGGTGTCGGCCCGATCCACGCCAGCCGCAAGGCGCTGGCCAAGGCCGGCTGGAAGGTCGAGGACCTGGACCTGGTCGAGGCCAACGAAGCCTTTGCCGCCCAGGCCTGCGCGGTGAACAAGGACATGGGCTGGGATCCGGCCATCGTCAACGTAAACGGCGGTGCCATCGCCATCGGCCACCCGATCGGCGCCTCGGGCTGCCGCGTCCTGAACACCCTTCTGTTCGAGATGAAGCGCCGCAACGCCAAAAAGGGTCTCGCCACCCTCTGCATCGGTGGCGGCATGGGCGTCGCCCTCTGCGTGGAGCGTGACTGATCGCCCGAACCGGCCATAGGAACAGGGCGCCGTCAGGCGCCCTTTTTCGTGGCATTCCAAGAGCATGCTGCAAGTGCGACAATATTGACATTCTGCAATGCGGAAAATCTCCGCGAAACAATATTGCGTATTTTGCCCCCGCAGCGTAACAGCATTATCAAGCCAATTCAGATCTGGAGGATTCTTCAATGGCACGTACAGCACTCGTCACCGGCGGTTCGCGCGGCATCGGCGCCGCGATTTCCAAGGCGCTCAAGGCCGAAGGCTACAATGTCGCCGCCACCTATGCCGGTAATGACGAAGCCGCAGCCAAGTTTACCGCCGAAACCGGCATCGCCACCTACAAGTGGAACGTCGCCGATTACGAGGAATCGGCCGCCGGTATCGCCAAGGTCGAAGCCGAAGTCGGCCCGATCGACATCGTGGTCGCCAACGCGGGTATCACCCGCGACGCACCGTTCCACAAGATGACCCCGGAACAGTGGCATCAGGTGATCGACACCAACCTGACCGGTGTATTCAACACCGTGCACCCGGTCTGGCCCGGCATGCGCGAGCGCAAGTTCGGCCGCGTCATCGTGATCAGCTCGATCAACGGTCAGAAAGGCCAGTTCGCCCAGGTGAACTATGCCGCGACCAAAGCGGGCGATCTGGGCATCGTCAAGTCGCTGGCCCAGGAAGGCGCCCGCGCCGGTATCACCGCAAATGCCATCTGCCCCGGCTATATCGCCACCGAGATGGTGATGGCGATCCCCGAAAAGGTGCGCGATTCGATCGTCGCTGGCATCCCCGCCGGGCGTCTGGGTGAGCCCGAGGAGATCGCCCGCTGTGTGACTTTCCTGGCGTCTGAGGACTCGGGCTTCATCAACGGCTCGACCATTTCGGCAAACGGCGCTCAGTTCTTCGTCTGATCTGGTGCGATCCGGGATAAAGGCCGCCTCATTGCGGGGCGGCCTTTTTCATGCCTGCAATACGGCCAAGGGGCCGGCGCATCAGGCCGACCCCCAATCCCGTAAGTCCGCGCGCGCAGCGGTCAGCGGGAACCGAAAAGCCATCCCCAGACCGTGCGCAAGGCTTGTGCCCGTTCCATATGCGCGCGGTCCATAGCCCGACGGGCGGCGGGATTGGTTGTCATCTCGATCATGGCGGGGCTCCTTCGTGAATTATTCAGTTTTGCTTGACTTGACGTGAATATGCACCCAATCAAAAAACATCACAAACGAGACATTTTCGACCTTCAGACAAGAAAAACTGAATCGACATGAGCGACCGCCTACCCCCGCTGACCGCCCTGCGCGCCTTTGATGCCGCGGCCCGACACATGTCCTTTGCCAAGGCCGCAGCCGAGTTGAGCGTGACCCCTGCGGCGCTGTCCTTTCAGATCAAATCGCTGGAAGAGCATCTGGGCCGCCCTTTGTTTCGGCGCCTCAACCGCGCGGTAGAACTGACCGAGGAAGGGCGCGCCCTGGCCCCGGGCGCACAGGAAGGGTTCGAGGTCTTGACCGCCGCTTGGCGGGCCGCCCGTCGGCTGCAGGACAACACCACCCTGACGGTGACCGCCGGGCCAGCTCTGACCGCGAAATGGCTGGCACCCCGGCTTTACGACTTTGCGCGCGCACATCCAGAGATCGATCTGCGCATCTCGACCAGCCTGCGGCTGGTCGACCTTGCGCGGGATGGGGTCGATGTGGCGATCCGCTTTGGTCAGGGGCTGGACGCGGGACTCTATTCCGTCTCTGCCCGCAAGGAATGGATGATCCCGGTGATGACCCCCGAGTTGGCGAGCCAGTACCCGACACCGGAAAGCCTGCGCGAAGCGCCGCTGATCTTTGACGAATCTATCAGCTTTCTGGATCCGCCCATCGACTGGCCCACATGGTTCCGCGCAGTGGGCATGGATTTCGCCCCCAAACGCGGGGCGCATTTTTCCAATGCGGACCATGCCATCGACGCGGCGGTCGCAGGGGTGGGCGTAGTGCTGGGCCGCCGCCCGATGATCATCAAGGACGTCATCGAGGGAAGACTCGTGATGCCGTTCAAGACTGCGATCGAGACCGATGCGCGATTTCGCTTCGTCTGCCTTGCCGGGTCGGAAGCCCAACCCAAGATCGCGGCATTCCGCGATTGGTTTCTTGCCGAGATCGCAAAAACCGCTCATATCTCGGACGGTTTGACAATCGTTCACGTCAAGGACATCCCGCCCGCATGACCCGCACCCGCGCCACCGCCATCGGCTTTGTTGCCGTTCTGCTCTGGGCGTTGCTGGCGCTGCTGACGGTCGGATCGGCGCCGGTGCCACCGCTTTTGCTGAACGCGCTCTGCTTTACCGTTGGCGGGGCGCTGGGGTTGGTCTGGGTCATGGCCACCGGCAACCTCTCGCAACTGCGCAGCGTCGGCTGGAGAGTATATGCCTTTGGAACGCTGGGACTGTTCGGCTATCACGCGCTCTATTTCTCGGCGCTCAGGCTGGCGCCTGCGGCCGAGGCGGGACTGATTGCCTATCTCTGGCCTTTGTTGATAGTTCTGTTTTCGGGCCTGCTGCCGGGGGAGCGCCTGCGGCGGGGCCATCTTGTGGGTGCAGGCTTGGCCTTTTCCGGGGCGGCGTTGATCATCACCGACGGCGGTGGCTCCGAATTCCAGACACAATTTCTGCCGGGCTACGGGCTTGCGATGCTCTGCGCGCTGACATGGTCGGGCTATTCGGTCCTGTCCCGGCGCCTTGGGAACGCCCCCACCAGTTCGGTCGCCGTGTTCTGCCTGGCCACGGCGGTAGCGTCATGGGGCCTGCATTTCATCGTCGAAGAAACGGTCTGGCCACAGAACATGCTGGGCTGGGGAGCCACACTAGCACTAGGCCTAGGTCCGGTGGGCCTGGCCTTTTACGTTTGGGACATCGGGGTGAAACGTGGAGACATCCAACTGCTGGGAACGAGCTCTTATGCCGCTCCCCTGCTGTCAACACTTGTTCTGGTAATAAGCGGCATCGCAGCGCCCAGCTGGGTTCTGGCAATCTCTGCGCTTCTGATCACTGGCGGCGCGCTGCTGGCAGCGCGCGCCAGCTTTGCGGCTTAGACGGACAGCCGCTCGATTTCTTCCTTGAGCTTCAGCTTCTGTTTCTTCAGCTGGCTGATCTGAAGGTCGTCAGTACCTGGCGAACGCTGGGCTTGTTCAACTTCGAGACTGAGATTTGCGTGCTTTTTCTTCAGTTCGGTCAAATGCGCGCTCACACTCATGGCGATCCTCCTTCTCTGTTGTCAATGAATCGAGTTGAGCACATCCCAAGCGGCCTGTCACGCGGGCAGCGGTCGCATTCTGTCATAAAACCGACATATCGGCCAAACCCGGCTTATCCCGCGCCGGGCCATGGCAGCGGTGCGGGTTCGCGCAGAACCTTTGCGATTTCAGGCAGGTAATGGTCGCGGTCGCCCGGATGCCGGGTGCCCTGATGCAGGATCAGCCCGGAATGCAGGCGAAACGGCGCCCGCCCGCCCTTTCGGGCGCGTAGAATCACCAACTCGGCGGCGCGGCCCTGACGCGGAACCAGTGGTAACACCTCAAGCGAGCCCAGCCTGTCGTCGCAGGCGGCCAGCATATCCGGCAGACGGTCGGCCTTTGCAATCATATGAAGATAGCCGCGATGGCGGAGACGGCGCGCAGCCGCATCGACCCAACGCACAAGCGGCGTTTGCTCTCCCAACGCGGTGGCCCGCCCCGCATCGCTGGCCGGGCTGTGGGTGCCAGCAAGGTAGTAGGGCGGGTTTGCGATGACATGGTCAAAGCTCTGCTGTCGCAGCGCCTGCGGCAGGGCCGCGATATCGCCTTCGACAACGTCGAGCGCGATATCGTTCAGCGCCGCATTGCGCCCGGCCAGATCGGCATAGCCCGACTGCAATTCGACCCCCGTCAGCGCCAGTTCCGGCACCCGACGACCCAGGCACAGGATTGCGGCACCAGCGCCACAGCCCAGTTCCAGCACCGATTGTCCTGCATCCGCCGTGACGCTGGCGGCCAGAAACACCGGATCGACCCCGGCCCGGTACCCGGCCCGCGGTTGATAGAGTTGCAGATGCCCACCCAGGAAAGCGTCGCAGGTCAGTTCGCTCTCGGCAAAGGTGGTCATCTTCCCAGCGGAATGCCATTGTCGGTGACCACGCGCAGGGCGTCGTCATAATCCTCGTCCCGCACCATCATGCGGCGCGGAAAGATTCCGATGCCGCCTTCGAGGACGCTCATATTTACGTCCATCTGAAAGCAGTCTATATCCTCGCCCTCGAGAAGGGCGGATGCAAAGGCCATGACGGTCGGGTCGGTGCTGCGCAAAAGTTCCTTCATAAGGATGGATGTAAGGGCAAGGTTGGCGCATTGTCGAGCCTTGTTGCAGGAGAGCGATGGACGCCAAGGTGAGCACGAAACCGCATGAGATGCTGGCCGCAACCCTGTCCGATGAGATAGCGGCGGTAAACACGCTGATTCGTAAACGGATGGCGTCTGAACACGCGCCCCGCATCCCCGAGGTGACGGCGCATCTGGTCGAGGCAGGCGGCAAGCGCCTGCGCCCGATGCTGACACTGGCGGCGGCGCGGCTGTGCGGGTATCAGGGCGAGGACCATGTCAAGCTGGCCGCCACGGTCGAGTTCATCCATACCGCCACCCTGCTGCATGACGACGTGGTGGACGAAAGCGGCCAGCGCCGTGGTCGTCCCACGGCCAATTTGCTCTGGGACAACAAATCCTCGGTGCTGGTGGGCGATTATCTGTTTGCCCGCAGTTTCCAACTGATGGTGGAAACCGGCTCTCTCAGGGTGCTGGACATCCTGGCCAATGCCGCCGCAACCATCGCCGAGGGCGAAGTGCTGCAAATGACCGCGGCCAGCGACCTGCGCACCGATGAGAGCATCTATCTGCAAGTGGTGCGGGGTAAGACGGCGGCGCTGTTTTCCGCCGCAACCGAGGTCGGCGGCGTGATCGCCGGTGTGCCCGAGGCACAGATCAAGGCGCTGTTCGACTATGGCGATGCCCTGGGTATCGCGTTCCAGATCGCCGACGATCTTCTCGACTATCAGGGCGATGCCAAGGCGACGGGCAAGAACGTGGGCGACGATTTCCGCGAGCGCAAGCTGACCCTGCCGGTGATCAAGGCGGTGGCGCAAGCCACCGACGAAGAGCGCGCATTCTGGGTGCGAACCATCGAAAAAGGCAAACAGACCGAGGAAGACCTGGGCGAGGCGCTGGCGCTGATGGAAAAATACGGCACGCTGGAGGCGACCCGGGCCGATGCCCACGTCTGGGCCGAGAAGGCGCGTACCGCACTGGAGGTGCTGCCCAATCACGAGATCCGTGCCATGCTGAGCGATCTTGCCGATTATGTGGTGGCGCGGCTGAACTGACGCAAGGGGGCGCTGCCCCCTCGGCCCTGACAGGCCTCACCCCCGGAGTATTTCTGGCGAAATGAAGGGGGACAAGAGGTCAGAGCAGCCGACCCCGGGCGTACCACCAGTCCGGGTGACGTCGTCTAAGCACCGGCTCAGCGGGCGGAGGATCGGGTGAAAACAATCCAAAGCAGGTCGCCCCAGATCCCGACATACCAGCAAAAAGTGCGCCGGCCTCGCTCAATGCATCGATGACTTCGGCGATCACCGGTTGCTGGACAACGGCTGGCAGGGCCAGATCGTTGCGCTGGTTTGCGAGCCAACCGGCGAAATCGGGCAGATCGCGCCATCGCGGCAAGTCCCGCTCCATGGGCGGATTGTTCTTTTCAGCAAGCGTGCGGAAGATGGTCGGCGTCGAGACTGTCACGCGCGGATTGACCAGCAGGATATCCATCGCGGGCAGCGGCGGCACGTGATCCAGCTGCTCGCCGATCCCGCGCATGCGGCGCGGCATCGCGGACAGGCAG
>NZ_JBXWRD010000013.1:0-96546 GCF_059612725.1 Ruegeria sp. YKSF070
ATAGCCGCCCCCGGCAGCACCCCCCTTCATGCCGAAGTTCGGCCCCAGAGACGCCTCGCGGATACAGATCATCGCGTTCTTGCCGATCCGGTTCAGACCGTCGCCCAGACCCACCGTGGTCGTGGTCTTGCCCTCGCCCGCAGGCGTCGGGTTGATCGCCGTCACCAGGATCAGCCGGCCATCGGCGCGGTCCTGAACCGAATCGATGAACCCCTGGCTCACCTTCGCCTTGTCATGACCATAAGGCAGCAACTCCTCCGCCCCGATCCCCAGCTTCGCGCCAATCTCCAAAATCGGCTTCTTGTTTGCCTCGCGGGCGATTTCTATGTCGGATTTATAGGCCATGGGTGCAATCCCTGCTTGGTGTCCTGGTATACCGGCGCACACGCGCCGGGCTGGTGACAGGAGTAACGTCGCATTTGCAGGGGCAGGATATGGATTCCGACATATTCGCGACGCGAAACGTCGCGCGCTGATTTCGCGGGTCGCGGATCGGAAACCGGTTCCGCGTTATGGTGCCCAGGGGCGCTGATCGGGAATGAACAGCGTCAGGTCATCGCCCAGCCGCAAAGTACCGGGCCGTTCGACCCAGGCGGTGACGCCGCGCCGATCCTGTGCCGCGGGCTTGAAGGCCGCGCCATGACCGGGCTTGTCGGCCTCGACTTCGCGTCCCGGCAGGACACAGGGGCGATTTTCCATGTCGATGGTCAGGGTGGTCCCGTCCCTGCTCTGTAAACGCGAAGAGGGCGGTACATGGGTGAAATCGGGAATGCCACTGACCACGATCGAGGCGCCGAGCCAAGCCGGGTCGAGCCGGTCCAACCCCATTTCAGTGGCGATGGCAGCCAGTTCCTCGGCCGACAGAATCGTCAGCTGACGCACATTGCGGATCTCGGTATCGCGGTCATAGAGGTTGCGCACTCGCACGCAGGACGGACGCGTGGCGCCCTCGTGCCGCTCGCCTGTTACCCCGGAAAAGCTAAGCTCCAGCATATCGACAGGTTCCGCCCGCAGCACCCCACCCGCAGGCACCCACCCCAGCCATTCAACCCGGCCTAAATGACCGCTTTTCTCAAGAACTGGCATTAGTCCACTTTCCTTACAGCAACGGTGGCAACCTTAGCTGCCTCGCTGTCGGTGACCAGCCAAAACGAAAAAGGCCCGGGCGGATGCCGGGCCTTTCTGTCAATTCGGTCGCGATCAGGTTGTGGGTTCGGGTTCCAACCCACCCGCAGGCGGCGCCTTGGGCTTCGTTTTGGGGATCGCGGTCACGCTGGCGGCGTTGCCCTGATCCTTGCCCGGATCCTCGTCATCGCTTTCATGCGGAGGTTCACCCTTCATGACCCGCTTGATCTCGTCGCCGGTCAAGGTCTCGTACTCCAACAGACCCTGTGCCAGACGTTCCCAGTCCTCGCGGCGCTCGGTCAGGATGGCATGGGCCTGATCATAGCCTTGCTGGATGAAGCGTTTGACCTCTTCCTCGATCAGCTCCTTGGTATGGGCCGAGACCGAGAAACCGGCAGTATTGCCCGAATATCCCTCATGCGCTTCGGCATAGTCGATATTGCCGACCTTGTCCGACATGCCCCAGCGCATCACCATGGCGCGGGCCAGCTGGCTAGCCTGCATGATGTCACCCGCCGGTCCGTTCGAAACATGGTCCTCACCATATTTGAGAACTTCCGCCGCCTTGCCCGCCATGGTCATCGCCAGTTTCTGCTGGCATTCGTCGCGATGCCAGTTCAGCCGGTCCATTTCCGGCAGGCTGACCACCATGCCCAGCGCGCCGCCGCGCGGGATGATCGTGGCCTTGTAGACCGGGTCGCACATCGGCAGGGCAAGCCCCACCACCGCGTGACCCGCCTCGTGATAGGCGGTCTTTTCCTTCTGGTCCTGGGTCAGCACCATCGAGCGGCGCTCGGCCCCCATCATGACCTTGTCCTTGGCGTTCTCGAAATCCTCCATGGTCACGAAACGCCGGCCCACGCGGGCGGCCATCAGCGCCGCCTCGTTCACCAGGTTGGCCAGATCGGCACCCGAGAAGCCCGGCGTGCCGCGCGCAATGATGCGCAGATCGACATCGGGGCCCAGCGGGGTCTTGCGCGCGTGCACGCCCAGGATTTTCTCGCGGCCCTTGATGTCGGGGTTGCCGACGGTGACCTGACGGTCGAACCGGCCCGGACGCAGCAGCGCGGGATCCAGCACGTCCTTGCGGTTGGTGGCCGCCAGGATGATGACGCCCTCGTTGGCCTCGAACCCGTCCATTTCCACCAGCAGCTGGTTCAGCGTCTGTTCGCGCTCGTCATTGCCGCCGCCGTAACCGGCGCCACGATGGCGGCCCACGGCGTCGATCTCGTCGATGAAAACGATGCAGGGCGCGTTTTTCTTGGCCTGTTCGAACATGTCGCGCACACGGCTGGCACCCACACCCACGAACATTTCCACGAAATCCGAACCGGAAATGGTGAAGAAGGGCACGCCCGCCTCGCCCGCGATGGCGCGCGCCAAGAGCGTTTTACCGGTGCCCGGAGGGCCCACCAAAAGCGCGCCCTTGGGAATCTTGCCCCCCAGACGGCTGAATTTCTGCGGATTGCGCAGGAATTCCACGATCTCTTCCAGCTCTTCCTTGGCCTCGTCGATGCCCGCGACGTCATCAAAGGTGACGCGACCATGCTTCTCGGTCAGCATCTTGGCCTTGGATTTTCCGAAACCCATGGCGCCACCGCGCCCGCCGCCCTGCATCCGGTTCATGAAATAGACCCAGACCCCGATCAGCAGCAGGAAAGGCAGCAGCGTGATGAGGAAGGACTGGAACCCCGATTGCTGCTGCTTTTCGGCGCGCACCGGGATGTTCTTGTCGATCAAGAGGGTGGTCACCTCGGCATCGCCAGGCTTGATCGTGACGAAATCGCGACCATCAGTGGTGCGGTAGCGAATCTGCTCACCGTCTAGGATCACCTTTGTCACATTGCCTTCATCGACGGCACTGACAAATTCAGAATAGGTCTTTTCCTGGCTCTGCAAGGTTCCGCCCGACCCGCTGAACAGGTTGAACAGAGCGAGAATCAACAGGAAAAGGACGACCCAGAAGGCGATGTTACGTGCGTTGCCCAAGGACATTCTCCCAATACTTTCCGGCCGCGGAACTCCGCAGCCAGCTTGTTTCTTAAAATAGAGAGGATCGGGCGAGGTTCAATGCGATAAAAGGGACGCGTAGAAGTCTTCTTCACCGCTTTCCAATTCGGCAGTCCAACCATTGGGCAATCCGGCCAGTGGCGCGGCGACCAGAGTGTCGCCGCTCCAGACCGACGGGCTGGCGATCAGCGCCGCATGGGGGCGCCCGGTCAGACGCCAGTCCGGGCAGAGTTTCAACCCCGCCGCGCCCAGAGCGCGCAACTCTCCGTTCTTGACCACCGGGCCGCGCAGCACCCAGCGCCCATCCCACAGTTCGCCCTGCGGTGCGGTGTGGGTTTCAACCGCCTTGTGTTCACGACAAAACCGGATACGGCGCCCCTGCCCCAGGATCAGGCACCCTCCCAACTGGCCCGAACGCTCGTGGCGCAGCGCAGCAAGTGCCTCTGCCACCGCGGCACGGCGCGGCGGATATTCGCCACCACCGATCCAGCCGACGATATGCAACAGCATCCGTCGCGCGATCTCGTCAGGCAGGGTGCGAAAACCGCGCGGCTCGAGCAGGACGTCGCCGCCATCGATCCGGGTCAGGTCGCGCGCCGCCAGAAAAGTGTACCAGTCCAGTGCCTCGCGCGCGCGCGCCATGTTGGCCGCCACCTCTGCCAGACCCTGCGCGTCTATGCCCAAGGGTGCCAGATCCGCCAGCGCCCGACGCGCCTTGATGCGGTCATAACGGGCATCCTCGTTTGACGGGTCGTCGGCCCAACTGATGCCTTCGATACGCAAAAAGTTGCGCAGCGTGTCGCGGGTGATGCCCAACAGGGGCCGGATCAGCACCACCCCGTTCTGCATGCGTCGCGGCGCCATGGCGGCAAGCCCGGATACACCGGCGGATCGACTCAGCCGCATCAGCAGCGTTTCCGCCTGATCGTCGGCGGTGTGAGCCAGCGCCAGCGTGGTCACACGGTTGCGCAGCGCCCATTCGGTCAGCAACGTATAGCGGGCGCGGCGGGCCTGGTCCTGAAGATTGCCCTCGCCGGTCCAGCCGGTCCAGCGCAGGGTTTCATGCGACAGACCCAAGCCAGCGGCCTGGCGGGCGACCAGCGCCGCCTCGGAGGCTGCCTCGGGCCGCAAGCCATGGTCGACTGTCGCGACCAGCAGCGTGACGTCACGACCCGGGAAACTGCGGGCCAGCAGATGCATCAGAGCAATCGAGTCCCCACCCCCGGAAACGGCAACGCCCAGCCGCCGAGGCGGCTGGGCGGAGAACTGCGCCCTGAGATGGTCGACGAGGTTCTGGCCGCCAGCCGTCAAGAGCACCCCAGCGAGGACATTTCCCGATTTGCCTCGGCGACGGCAGCCGCCGAAGGGAACCGGACCGATACTTCGCCCAGCGTGATACAAGCCTGGCTGGTCTGCCCCAGTCGACCCAACGCTGCACCCAGCTGGAAAAGCGCCTCGGCGGCAAGCGGCCCGGTACTGTCACCGGTAAAGCTGGCCAGATAGGCGCGGGCCGCCTCGCGGGTGTCGCCCGTTCCGTCCAGTGCCTTACCGCGTTTCAGATGCGCCTCGGCGGCCAGCGGACTGCCGGGATAGGAGGCCTCGAACTGCGCAAAGAGGTCAGCCGCCTTGGCATAGTCGCCCGCCTCGAGTGACTCGCTGGCGCTGTCGAACTCGGCCTGTTCGCCCACCGCAAGTTCGGTCTTTGGCTGGCTGGATTGCGGCGCCGCCGCAGGTGTCGCCGGCGCCTCACCGCCCAAGGTTGTGCCCTGAGACAGGGTCGAGATGTCGCAGTCGGCTTCCAACTCGCACAGACGGAATTCCAGATCGCCCACCCGGTTGCTGCCATCGGCCACCACCCGGTCGATCCGGGCATTGAGCTGTTCGGTCAGCCGGGTAAGTCGCTGCAATTCTGCCTCGATGGCATCGACCCGCTCCAGCACCGTGCCTCCCGCCGCCGAAGGCGAGGGCGATCCGGTGGTCGAGAACTCGCGCTTGAGCCGCTGCACCTCGACATGCAGGACGGTCAGTTCCTGCCGGATATCGGCCAGGGTCTGCTGATCCTGCGCCGGAGCTTGCCCCGCAAACGCAAGAGAAACCGCCAGAACCGCGCCTGCAACTCTCATCAGATTACCCCGTCAGATCCGTCGTCAGAACCGTCACCGCACGGCGGTTCTTGGAATAGCAGGCCTCGTGGCTGCAAATCTCGATCGGGCGTTCCTTGCCATAGCTGACAGTCTTGAGCCGGCTACCGGCAACCCCGCGAGAAATCAGGTATTCGCGGGCAGCGTTGGCGCGGCGGGCGCCCAGCGCAAGGTTGTATTCGCGGGTGCCTTGTTCGTCGGCATGACCCTCGATTGTGGCGGTATAGTCGGTGTTGGTCAGCAACCACTGCGCCTGCGCACCCAGTGTTGCCTGCGCCTCGGCGCTGAGCGTCGACTGATCGACCGCAAACAGGACACGATCACCGATCGCCTGATTGAAATAGGCCGGTGATGTGGGATCGCTCACCAGGCCGCTGCCGGCGCCCGCGCCGGCGCCGTTCAGATCGACGGAATTTCCATCGCCCAGATCCTCGGGATTTGTGCAGGCGGCCAGCGCCACCAGCGCGCCCAGGGCGGCAAGCTTGCTCAATACGTTCATTTCAGGTGCCTCGCCTATGCTTTTTGTTGGCTCTTTCATACCACATCGGCTCGCCCATGTGAACGCGAACCGAGGTGGGGAAAACCGGGGTTTACTTTTGCAGCGGCGACCACGAAGGATCGCTGCCGCCATCGGGGGTGCGGACCGGGCGCAGATTGCGGCCCGAAATATCGACGGAATAGAGCGCGGCGCGCCCGCTGGCGCCCTGCGTCTCGCGGGTGAACATGATCACGCGGCCATTGGGAGACCAGGTCGGCCCTTCGTCCAGGAACGAAGCGGTCAGCAGGCGCTCTTCGCTCCCATCGGTGCGCATCACGCCGATATGGAACCTGCCCTTGCTCTGCTTGGTGAATGCGATCAGGTCGCCACGCGGCGACCAGACCGGCGTGCCATAGCGGCCCTGACCGAAACTGATCCGCGTGGCCTCGCCGCCCGAGGCGGACATGACATAGAGCTGCGGCGTGCCGGACCGGTCACTTTCGAACACGATGCGGCTGCCGTCCGGAGAATAGCTGGGTGCGGTCTCGATCGAGGGGGCGCTCGTCAGCCGGGTGCTTTGCCCTGAGGCGATGTTCATCGCGTATAGGTCGGTATTGCCGCCTTGAGCCAGCGAGAAAACAACCGTCTGGCCATCGGGCGAAAAGCGCGGCGCGAAACTCATGGTGCCGTCCTGACTTTGCAGGACGCGCTGCTGAACCTGCCCCACATCAAGAATATGAATACGCGGGAAACCGCCCTGATAACTTGTATAGAGAACCCGGTCGCCGGACGGAGAAAAGCGCGGAGCCAGCACGATCGAGGAACTGTCGGTCAGATACTGCACGTTGGCGCCGTCGTAATCCATGATCGCCAGCCGCTTGCGGCGCTGGTCCTTGGGCCCGCTTTCCGAGACAAACGCAACGCGGCTGTCGAAATAGCCGCCTTCGCCGGTGATCCGGCTATAGACCGCATCGGCCACCTTGTGTGCCATGCGGCGCCAGCCGTCGGTGGTGCCTGCGAATTGCAGGCCGCTGCCCAGTTCGGCCCCGGCGAACACGTCCCACAGGCGGAACCGCACCGTCAGACGGTTGCCCGATACACTGACCGCGCCGGTGATCAGCGCCTGCGCGTTGATCGCCTTCCAGTCGGCGAATTGCACCGGCGCATCAAACGAGGTTACCTGGCTGATATAGGCGCTGGACGGGATCTCACGGAACAGTCCGCTGCCGGTCAGGTCCGCAGCGACGACACGCGCGATCTCGACCGCGTATTCGGTGGCCGCGGCACTGTCGGGCACGAAATTCGGCGCTGCATAGGGCAAGGGTTCGATGATTCCCTCATCGATGGTGATCCTGAGCGGTTGGTTCTGCGCCTGGGCCGCTCCGGCCAGCAGCGCTGCACCCAGAACAAGGCTGGTCAGAAATCTCATCATTTGATCCGCATCCTCTCGGGATTGAATGTCATTTCGATATCGCGCCAGTGATCGTATTTTTCACTGGGAAGTTTATAGCCCTTGGCCCCGCAACGGATGATAGCACGGCGCGCGGCCTCGTAGGCCTGTTTCGCGGCCCCCGACGATCCGCCAGAGCTTTCGATCATGCGGATCGAGCCGGTATCGGGTGTGCCGTCGGCATTCATCCGCACCGAAACTACCACTGTCGTCCTCAGCGCCTCGCTGGAAAGCGAGCCCACGTTCCAGCATTGCGACACCGCCACGCGCAGCGAGTCCTTCTCGCCGCTTGTCAGCGGCGGGCCACTGGGGGCCGGTGCGGCGGCCGGTTCCTCGGTCGGGGCCAGCGCTTCGGCCAGGGCGTCGTTGACCGCGCTGCGGGTCTCGGCGGCCTGGGCGGCGGGTGCCGGCTTTGCCTCGGGTTTTGCTGTGGGCTTTGCCTCTGGTGTGGCCGCGGGCTTGGCCTCTGCTGTCTGAGTCGGCTGCTGCGGGCGCGTCTTCGGGCGGGGCGAGCGCGACGGTGCCACCTCGGCCTGGGGGTCAGCCTCAGGTTCAATCCGGTCGGTCGCCTCCTCGGGCGCGGTGGCGGGCTGCTCGGGCTGCGGTGTCTCGGCCCCTTCCTCGGCACTCACGGGCGGGGTTTCAACAGGATCCGGGCGTGCATCGGGCGGCGGTGCTGCTACCGGTTCGGGGGCGACGCGCTCAACCGGGCGCGGTTTCGGACGTTTGCCCGGTGGTTCCGGCAGCAGCACGGTTTCGGGTTCGGGTCGCTCCAGGCTGGGCGCCTCGCTGGGCACCTGCGGTTCCGGGGTGGGCTCGACCGGTTGCGGCGCGGGTTCGGGCTCGGGTTCGGGCCGGGCCACCGGCTGCGGCTCGGGGCGCGCGGGCTCCGGCTCGGGCGCGGGCTCTACCGGCGCGGGCTGTTCGATCGGCGCGGTGGGTTGCTCCGGTTCGACGGGCTGAGGAATGATCTCGGGCGCCTCGCGCGGCGCGCTCAGCGCCGCGAACTCCTCGGCCGAAATGACCGAGACCTCCTGCACCTCGAAAGGCAAAGGATCTGAGCGGAAGGCACCGCCCAGAAAGGCCCATGTAACCAAAGTCACATGGGCGAGCGCGGAAATCTTGGTGCCGGTCTGCAAACCGCTGCCTCACTCTCCGCCACTGTCGAGCCGTGGTCCGCCGGTATCGGTGACCAGCCCGACATTGGAAAATCCGCCCGCGTTCAGCGCGCCCATCACCTGCATGACCTGGGCATAGGGAATGCCGCCATCAGCGCGCAGATAGACGCGGTCGCTGCTGCGTTCGGCAGCAATGGCACGCAGACGCGCAACCAGTTCGTCACGCGGCACGGCAGATGTCTGGATCTGCACCTCACCCGCTGCCGTGACGGTTACGGTCAGCGGCTCCTCGTCATCCGAGGGCAGCGCGCCGGCGGCGGTCTTGGGCAGTTCGACCGGCACCCCGACGGTCATCAGCGGCGCCGCCACCATGAAGATGATGAGCAGCACCAGCATCACGTCCACAAACGGGGTAACGTTGATCTCGGACATCGGCCGGGCGCGACCGCGGCGGCGACCCCGCCGACGCCCGCCTGACCCGCCTTCGGATTGCTGAACCGCGGCCCCCATCGCTCAGCTGTCCAGCTGACGCGAGAGGATGGTGGCGAACTCATCGGCAAACGCCTCGTAGCCCGCAACGATCCGGTCGCTGTCGGCGCTGAGCTTGTTGTAGAAGATGACCGCCGGGATCGCGGCCAAGAGGCCCAGACCGGTGGCCAGCAATGCTTCGGCGATGCCCGGCGCCACAACGGCCAGGTTGGTGTTCTGCTGCTCGGCAATCTCGATGAAGGCGGTCATGATGCCCCAGACGGTGCCGAAAAGACCCACGAAGGGCGCGGTCGATCCGACCGTCGCCAACACCGGCAGGCCGCGTTGCAGCCCTTCGGCCTCCTTGGCGATGGCCACGTCCATCGACCGGTCAATGCGCGCCTGCGCCCCGGCGATCAGGCCGCCGTCGTTGCGATGCGAGCGACGCCATTCGATCATGCCGGCGGCGAATATCTTCTCGGAACTGCCCTCCGGATCCGTCCCGATCTGCTCAAACAACTCGTCCAGCGGCTCGCCCGACCAGAAAGACCGGTCGAACCGGTCCGCCTCGCGCCGGGTCGCGCGATACAGGATGTGTTTCTGAATGATGATGGCCCAGGCCCAGAACGATGCCAGAAGCAGCAACAGCATGACCAGTTTGACCGTCAGCGTCGCGCGGGCAAAAAGCCCCCACATCGAGAAATCGATTTCCTGCGCCAATGCCAGGGCTTCTGTTTCCATGAACCTGCTCTTTATTGCCCTATGACCGGTTTTCCGGCCTTGTTTCGCACGACGCTATAGCAGATTCCCGGCGATTTCCAACAGAACAGCAGAGGCGCCGAAAATTGTTACAGCAATGCGCGAATCTCCGCCGGAAGACGCACCGGGCGTCCCTCGCTGTTCATGCAGACGGCGGTGACGGTGGCCCGAAAGATCTCGGTCTCGCCGCGCCGGACGCTCTGCGCCATGGTCAATCGCACCCCTGACAGTGAGACCACCTCGGTCAGCACCGTCAAGTCGTCCTCGAACCGCGCGGGCGCCAGGTATTCGGCCTCAATCTTGCGCACCACCCAGACCAACCCGGCCTCGCGCATCGCGTTCTGGTCGTTGCCCAGGTTGCGTACCCAGTCCGAGCGCGCCCTCTCGATGTACCGCAAATAGTTGGCATGATAGACGATGCCGCCCATGTCGGTGTCTTCGTAATAGACCCGAACGGGAAACACATGCGTCATTGCGGGCGCTCCATGCGGGCAAAAAGTCTGAGCGCATGAGAGGCGTCCCGCGCCGCCCCTGGCAGGACCGGATCATAGGCCGCACGGATCAACCCGGCAATCTCGGGCCGCAGAATCGTTGCGTCACCCGCCAGCCCAAGCGGCGATTGTTCGCGGAACGCGGCCTCGGACCACAACAGCATGACTTGCACCACCTGGGCCAGCGCCAGCGTCTGGGCCGGCTGTGCCGCCATCTGCGCATCCATACGCAAAAAGACGAATGCCGCGCGGATCGCGCCTCCTTCGTCAAAACGAAAGGCGCGATACTGGTTCGCACTTGCTGCTGTCAGCCGCTCGACCAGCGGCGCCAGATCGGGAATCAGCCTGTCCAAGTCTGGCACCGCCAGCAGTTCCTCCCAGTCACGAAAGAAGAAAACCATGCAGTTGGCCCCCAATTCGGGATCTGTCTCGGCCATCTTGTGGTCCGTCAGCGCCATCACCGCCTCGAACGCGCCCTTTACCACCGACAGCGTTTCATCCTCGACCCCGAACACGATCGGCACCACCGGCCGCCCCCAGCGGGCGAATTGAAAGCTGCCGTCGTCGCGGGTGAACATGGCTTCGATTGTCTCAGGTGTCAGCATGGTGGACAGGCTCCGCAAGAAAGCGCCCCGTTTCTTGTCGAAACCGGCGCCAAGGTCCACCCCCGCCATTGCAAAATCGCAACCTGCGCCCCTTCACTTTGCCCAAAGTACTCCGGGGGAGCCTACAAAATTCGGCGAATTTTGTAGGTGGGGGCAGCGCCCCCTTGCACATCCCCCCTAGCCGAACAGGTCGCTCTGCCCCGGCGGGCGCGGCGCGTCCAGGCCCAGATGCGTCCAGGCCTTCTGCGCCAGCATGCGCCCGCGCGGGGTGCGCTGGATCAATCCCTGCTGCAAAAGATAAGGCTCGATCACTTCTTCCAGCGAATCCCGGCTCTCGCTCAGCGCCGCTGACAGGGTCTCGATCCCCACCGGCCCGCCGCCGTAATTCTCGGCGATCAACTTCAGATAGCGGCGGTCGGCCCCATCAAGCCCCAATTGGTCGACCCCCAGCCGGGTCAGCGCGTGATCGGCCAGTTCGCGGGTGATGCGCCCGTCGCCCTCGACCACGGCGAAATCCACCACCCGGCGCAGCAGTCGCCCGGCGATCCGCGGGGTACCACGAGCACGCCGCGCGATCTCGCGCGCGCCGGCCTCGTCGGCGGGGGCACCCAATTTGCGTGCATTGCGGCTGACGATCTCGAACAACTCGTCGACAGTGTAGAACAGCAACCGGGTGGGAATACCGAACCGGTCGCGCAGCGGCGTGGTCAAGAGACCCATCCGCGTGGTCGCCCCTACCAGGGTAAAGGGCTGCAACTCGATCCGCACCGTACGTGCGGCGGGCCCGTCCCCGATCACAAGATCCAGCTCGAAATCCTCCATCGCAGGATAGAGCACCTCTTCGACCGCCGGGTTCAGCCGGTGGATCTCGTCGATGAACAGCACATCGCGCGCTTCGAGATTGGTCAGGATCGCCGCCAGATCGCCCGCCTTGGCCAGAACCGGCCCCGAAGTCATGCGGAAATTCACTCCCAACTCGCGCGCCATGATCTGTGCCAGCGTGGTCTTGCCCAGGCCAGGCGGGCCATGGAACAGCGTGTGATCCATCGCTTCGCCCCGCTGGCGAGCCGATTGCACGAAGATGCGCAGGTTGGCCCGCGCCTCGGCCTGACCGATGAATTCGTCCAGCGCCTGCGGACGCAGGGCGCGGTCATTGTCCTCGGGCAAAGGGTCGGGCCGCAGGGTCGGATCGGCGTCGGTCATCTGTCATCTCCCGCGAGGACGCCCGCCAGGGCGGATCGAGCGTGCCTCATGTCTTGGGCGCCAGTAGGCGCAGCGACGCGCGGATCAACTCTGACTCTCCAGCCTCGGGCGCTTCGGCGGCGGCCTGTGCCACGGCGGCGGCGGCATCCGAGGGTCCATAGCCCAGGTTCGACAGCGCCGAAAGCGCGCCAGCGGTCGCCGCGCCGGCACCGCTGGGCGCCGCGGTCTTGCGCGGGGCCGGGGTAACCGGCTCGATCACCTCGACCACCTCTGCCGCGCCCTCCATTGCCTGCGCCACCGTGCCGCCCATCGCCATCACGCCCGGCGCCTTGTCCTTGAGGTCGAGCACGATGCGCTGCGCCGTCTTCGGCCCCACGCCCTTGGCCGATTTGACCGAGGCCCAATCGCCCAGCGCAATCGCCCGGCTTACCCCGTCCGGCCCCAATGCGCCCAGAATGGCCAGCGACACCTTGGCCCCGACCCCCTGGACCGAGCACAGTAGCCTATGCCATTCCTTCTCGGCCAGCGACATGAAGCCATAAAGCTGCATCAGATCCTCGCGCACCACCATATCGGTATAGAGCGCCACCACTTCGCCCACGCCCGGCAATGCCGCCAGCGTCCGATCCGAGCAGTAGACGATATAGCCGACCCCGCGCACATCGATCAGCACATGGTCGCTCGCGCGATAATCCAGCCGCCCTGTCAGCTTGCCGATCATGCCCGCACCTCCCTCTGGCTCAGCGCCCGCGCGCCTCCGTAATAGGCGTGGCAGATGGCGATGGCCAGCGCGTCCGCCGCATCCGCCCCCTTGGGAAGGCAGCCGGGCAATTGCAGCTTGACCATGTGAATGACCTGTTCCTTTTCGGCATGGCCCACGCCCACAACCGTCTTCTTGACCCGGTTCGGAGCGTATTCGCCCACAGGCAGCCCGGCCTGCGCCAGCGTCAGCAGCGCCACACCCCGGGCCTGACCCAGTTTCAGCGTGCCCGCCCCGTCCTTGTTGACAAAAGTCTGTTCGATCGCCGCCTGATCAGGTCGGTGCGCGGCGATCACCTCGACGATCTGATTGTGCAGCGACAACAGCCGCTCGCCCAGATCGTCGCCATCGGAATGACACAGCCCGTTGGCCACATGCGACAGCCGACTGCCCCGCGACTCGATCACGCCCCAGCCCAGCGTTCTCAAGCCTGGATCAATGCCAAGTATACGCATGTGTCCGCCCTGCCCGCCCGTTGTTGTAACTTTTTTCACGAATTAGCACGAAAGGGGAACATTTTCCAAGCGCTTTACGCTCACGCATGATTCCGACGCCTCGGATCCCGTTTTCGACTTTCTGCACAAAAGCGACATGCTGCAATGCAGAAAGCGACAGGTTTTCACAGTCGATTTACCCAATATTTCATAAGGGTTTCGGTGATTTTGACCTATGCGCACAGCGCATGCCCAACATGCAATTTGCGCGCTTGCTTTGTCGATTTTCGGCGCCTAGATGCCCGGCTGAAACAACGACCACTACTCACAACCCTATAGAGGACGCACGGATATGGCCGCACTGGACACCACCCGCTTCGCTCAAGGCTCCTTCGGCCTCGTTGGCCGTTTCGCTGCTCTTGGCACCACCATCGCAACCGCGATTGCCGCCTGGAACGACGCCCGCGCAACCCGCAATGCGCTGACCGCGCTGAGCGACCGCGAGCTGGAAGATATCGGCCTGAGCCGCGCCGACATCGACACCGTCGCCGCAGGCAAGACCGTCTACTAAGTTCATCCCGCTCCCTCGGGACAACAGCAAACGCCGCATGCACCATAAGATGCATGCGGCGTTTTTTCTTTGCCGAGGGAAATCAGCGCAGAATGGGTCCGATCTGTTCAGCCACGAACCGGCTTGCCGGATCGGCCTGCATCACCCAAGCTCCGGCCTTTTCGACCGGAGTGCCCTCTGCCAAGCGCGACAGGCGGGCGTCATAACTGTCCGGGCCGAGGCTGGCCAAGAGAAATGCCTTGAACGCCAGGATGGCTAGGCACAGCAGCAACAGAGCCCTGAGCGGGGAACGACCGCTCCCCCGCCGCGGCTTCAACTCGATCAGCCCGTCCGTGCGCATGCGGGCTGTATACCCGCGCGACAGGGCCGCGTGCTTCTTGTTCAGTCGACGAATGCGTTGGTCGAAGTCGACATTGTTATCGACCATGGCAGCCTCCATACACCGGCCCCCACCAGCGTTGTATCCAAGCTACGGTCGAAATGAGGCAAAACCAAGGCCCATGCCTACAATGCCTTTAAAACTGGCTTAAAATGCGTCGTTTTTGCGAAGCAGCAGCGTGGTCCAGTCACCAATCACCCCGCGATCTACAAGATTGGTTCCGGCATGTGAATAAACAGCGATCACGTCATCGGCCTGTTCGTTCAGGATGCCGGATAGAATCGCATAACCGCCGGGTCGCAGATGGGCCACCAGATCGGGGGCCAACGCCACCAGCGGCCCTTTCAGGATGTTGGCAAAGATCAGGTCATAGGGCGCATGCGCCGCCAGTTCCGGATGGTCGAAGCCTGCCGCCTCCAGACAGGTGACCGCGCCCTCCATGCCGTTGGCCTTGAGATTGGCTTCGGCGACCTCGACCGCGACCGCGTCGATATCCGAGGCCAGGAATTCGCCCCGCCAGACCCGCGCCGCCGCCATCGCCAGAACCGCGGTGCCGCAGCCGATATCGGCCACCTTGGCGGCGCTGAATCCCTGCTCGATCAGCCCATCAAGCGCGCGCAGACAGCCCAGCGTGGTGCCGTGGTGCCCGGTGCCAAAAGCCATCGACGCCTCGATCAGCAGTGGGATGCGATCCGCTGGCACCTTGTCGGCGTCATGGCTGCCATAGACAAAGAAACGCCCCGCCTCGACCGGTGCCAGTTCGCGTTTGACATGAGCGACCCAATCCGTTTCGGGCAGTTCCGACACCACGAAGGGCTGGGCGCCATGAACCGCCGCCAGCAGCGCCAGTGAAGTGTCGTCGGGGGTCTCGGTGAAATAGCCGCCGACCTCCCACAGGCCCGAGCCGTCCTCCAGCTCGAACACGCCGATACCGGTGGGTTCGGGGGTCAGGCTCTCCATCGCCTCGCCCAGCGCCTCGGCCTGGGATTTGCCGGTCAGGGTGGTCAGCGCGGTAAAGGTGGGCATCAGCGTCTCCTGTATCTGTCCGGATGCGCGTAGGGCCGTGGCGGCGCGAGGTCAAGCCGTGGCAGGTGACAGCGGCCCAGGCTGACCACGAACCGCCAGCCCCAGAACGCGGCCCCCAGCCCCACCACGAGGCTGCACAGCGCTTGCGCATAGATCACGCCCTCGGCCCCATAGGCACCCGCCAGCCAAAGCGCGGCGGGCAACGTCAGCGCCCCGTCGCGCAGCCAGTTGGTCAGCGTCGCCCGCCGCGCCTTGCCCATCGCGTTGAAGGCCGCATTCGAGACAAAGAGCAGCGCGGCAAAGACAAATCCGCCCGCGCCC
The DNA here is from genome assembly GCF_059612725.1 of Ruegeria sp. YKSF070. NCBI lineage: Bacteria > Pseudomonadati > Pseudomonadota > Alphaproteobacteria > Rhodobacterales > Roseobacteraceae > Ruegeria > Ruegeria sp. YKSF070. The sequence continues at coordinate 15,340 of NZ_JBXWRD010000013.1, forward strand.
ACATGGGTAAAGGCATGCAGCACGTCGAGCGCCGGTCCCTGCAGGTCGAACACCGCCCCGATACCGGGGGCGGCAAGGCTGAGCAGCGCCCACATCACCAGCGTATAGCCAAGGCCGAACAGCACCGCGTCACGATAGGTGCTGCGCAGGCGGGCGTGCTCTGCGGCGCCGAAGTTCTGGCCGAAGATACCGCCGATGGCCCCCGCCAGCGAGAAGATGCCGCCAAAGGCCACCACCGTCAGCCGCCCCACCACGGCCCAACCCGCCATCGCTTCATCGCCAAACTGCGCCATGACCGAGGTCAGGATGTAATTGCCGACCGGGGCGGCCAGCTGGGTCAGGATCGCCGCAATCGCAATCGCCATGAAAGGCCGCAGCGTTCCCATGAGGTCGCGCCGCCGGGGCCGGGCCAGCAGGTCATGCGACCCGGTCGCGAAACGCAGCGCCATGGCCAGCATGACAAACCGCGACAACACCACGCCCAGCGCGGCGCCATCCAGCCCCATTTCCAGCCCGTAGATCAGGAACGGGTCAATCACCATCGCCACTCCGCCCGAGGTCAGGGTGACCGACATCGAGCGCATGCCGTCGCCCTCGGCCCTGAGTGCCCCATTGGCGACCATTCCCGCCGCCATCACGCCAAGCGACGGGACCGTCAACGCCAGATAGCGCGCCGCCAATGCCGCCGTTTCACCGGTTGCGCCCGACAGGGCGACGATCTGGTGGCGGAACAGGAAAATCAGCAGCCCGGCAAGGCTCTGAACCGCGAAGGCGATCATCATCGCGCTGGTGGCATGCCGCCGCGCCAGCCCGCGCCGCCCCTGCCCGATCCCGCGCGAGATGAGCGCCACTGCACCGATCATCAGCCCGATGCCGACGCTGACCGACAGGAACTGGATGGCAAAGGAAAAGCCGATCGCCGCCATCAGGCGCGGATCCCCTAGCCGGGAAATCCAGTAGAGATTGGCGGCATCGACCAGAAAGACAAAGGTGATCCCCATCGCGCCGGTCAGGGTCATGCGGATCACATGCCCCATTGTTGCGCCTTCGAGGAACCGCCCGCGCCGCTCCATCCGTTTATTCCGCCGGGGCGGCGGGCATGTATTTCGACAGCACCGTCTCGTTGCCCGGCTCGGGGTGGCGCGGAATCAGCAGCGACAGGCCAAGCGAGATCAGCGCCATGCAGGCCGCCAGCCCGAACACCGCCGCAGGGGACACCACCCAGAGCAGACCCAGCAACACCGGCAGGAACACCGCCGCGATATGGTTGATGGTAAAGGCGACAGCAGCGGTGGGGGCGATATCGGCGGGGTCGGCGATCTTCTGGAAATAGGTCTTCAGCGCCAGCGCCAAGGCGAACAGGATATGGTCGATCACGTAAAGGATCGCCGCCAGCATCACGCCCCAGCCGAACCAGTAGATGCCACCATAGGCGGCAAAGACCATCGCCAGACCGGCATACTCGAATATCAGTGTGCGCCGTTCCCCGAACCGGGCCACCGCCCGTCCCAACAGCGGCGCCACGATCATGTTGATCACCAGGTTGATCAGGTAGAGGCCGGTCAGTTCGTGCACGTCAAAGCCGAACTTCTCGACCATCATGAATCCCGCAAAGACCACAAAGATCTGCCGCCGTGCGCCCGCCATGAATTGCAGCGCGTAGTAAAGCCAGTAGCGGCGGCGCAGGATCAGTTTCTTGGTCTGCGGTGTCGGCGCATCGAATTGCGGATAGGCCAGCAGGCAAAAGAGGGCAATCACCACGGTCAATCCGCCCGCCGCCATGAACACGGTGTTATAACTCAGCTCGAACCGGTCCCAGGTCAGCACGATCAGCCCATAGATCACCAACGTCGAGGCCGATCCGGTGGCCACCAGCCAGCCCAGCATCTGCGGGGCCCGCTCCTTGGACAGCCATTGCAGTTGCAGCGATTGGTTCACCGTCTCGTAATAGTGAAAACCAATCGAACTGAAGAGAGTGACCATCAAGAGCCCGCCAAGGCTGGGAAACCAGGCGGTGACCGCCGTGGCCAGCCCCAGCAATATCAGCGAAATCAGCCCCAGCACCTGCTCGCGCATCACCAGGATCACCGCGATCACCCCAACGGCCAGAAAGCCCGGAATCTCGCGCACCGTGTGCAGCAGGCCGATATCGGCGCCGTCGAAGTTCGCCACCTCGATAACGAAGTTGTTGAGCAGCGCGCTCCACGCGTTGAAGGCGATCGGCATGGCAATGGCCATCGCGAACAACAGCGTGATGGGGCGGCGCCAGAACGGCAGGCCGGCGGCCTGAGACAGGGGAACGGGTCGAAACATGGCAAATGCCTTACGCCCATTCCCCGATCTTGGCGAGAGCAAAGCCAGCGCCGCACATCCACCCTGCACCAGCGCGCAGGACGGTTTGACACCGCCGCATGACCTAAATCAAATCACATATCGGAATGTGTCGCTATAACGGCGCAACTTTTGCAGCGCGGAGAGCGTCATGGACCTTGTCAGCCTTATCGAACGCATCGGCGAAGCCCCAACCGCCGCCCTGTTCGGGCTGATCACCGGCATCACCTTTGGTGTCGCGGCCCAGCGGTCGCGGTTCTGCCTGCGCGCGGCCACGGTCGAATTCGCGCGCGGCCGGATGGAGGACAAGGTGGCGGTCTGGCTGCTGACCTTCTCGACCGCTCTGGTCTGGGTGCAGGCGGCGCAACTGATGGGGCTGATGAACGGTGCCGATGCCCGCATGATGGCGGTGCCCGGCAGCTGGTCGGGGGCGATCATCGGGGGGCTGATGTTCGGCGCTGGCATGGTTCTGGCACGCGGATGTTCGGGGCGGCTGTTGGTGCTGGCGGCGACCGGCAACCTACGTTCCGTCGTGTCGGGGCTGATCTTTGCGGTGGTGGCGCAGATGAGCCTGTCGGGCCTGTTATCGCCACTGCGCGACAAGCTGGCGGCACTGTGGATCACCGAGGGCGGGCGCAACATCAACCTGCTTACCACCTTTGGCCTGCCGGAATACGGCGGTTTGGTGCTGGGCCTGATGTGCGCGGTGCTGGCGCTGGTGCTGGCGCGGCGCCACCGGATCGGCGCGGCGCGGCTGGTCTTTGCCTCGGGCGTGGGTTTTGCCGTGGCGCTCGGCTGGGTGCTGACCTATGCGCTCAGCCAAGTCGCGTTCGAGCCGGTACAGATCGAAAGCGCCACCTTTACCGGCCCCTCGGCGCATACGCTGATGTTCTTTCTCGACCGCAACGCGGTTCTGGAATTCGACGTCGGACTGGTACCGGGCGTGTTCATCGGCGCGATGATCGCGGCGGCGCTGGCGGGCGAGATGAAGATCCAGGCCTTTGACGGGCCGGTCACCATGCGCAAGGCGATGATCGGCGCCGCCCTGATGGGCTTCGGCGGCATGCTGGCGGGCGGTTGCGCCATCGGCGCGGGCGTGACCGGCGGTTCGATCTTTGTCGGCACCGCCTGGGCGGCGTTGTTCTTCATGTGGGTCGGGGCCATGGCCACCGATTTCCTGATCGACCAGCGCGCCGCCAGCCCGTCGCCCGCCTGATCACGAAACCGCGAGGACACGGATTATTTCCGGCGCGGTGGCGTCCTTTGTTCTGCCGGTTGCATGAGGCACCGGTTGCGAGAGATCAGAAGGACACCCGATATGACCCTGAAACCCAGCCTTGCCCTAGCCGCCCTGTCGTTGGCCATTGCCACATCCGCCCTGGCCGCCACCGCGATCCAGACCGGCGACACCGCCAAGGGGGCGGTGCTGACCGATGGCAATGGCCTGTCGCTTTACACCTTTGACAAGGACACGCCTGCCGTATCGAACTGCTATGACGATTGCGCGGCAAAGTGGCCGCCGCTCGAGGCCGCCAACACCGCCCGCCCGCAGGGCGCGTTCGGGATCGTGCTGCGCTCCGACGGCTCGCGCCAGTGGACCCACAAGGGCATGCCGCTTTACACTTGGATCAAGGATGCCAAGGCCGGTGACATCACCGGTGACGGGGTCAAGGGCGTCTGGCGTCTGGCCCGTCCCTGAGGGCGGAGCGGTAGAATGGCGATCCTCGACCAGATCGAAGCCCTGATCCCCGACTTGCGCCGCTATGCCCATGCGCTGATGCGGGACCGCGAGGCAGGCGACGACCTGGTTCAGGATTGCCTGGAACAGGCGGTGGCGGGTCTTGCCGACCGCTGCCCCGACAGTGCGCTCCGGGCGTGGCTGTTCCGCATCCTGACCAACTGGTATCGCGACCTGCGCCGCCGCGCGGCGCGCGCGGGCCATCTGATGGCGGTCGTGGATCTTGTGGTGGAACCGGCGCATCCCGCCGGTCAGGATAGCCATATGGCCTGCGCGAGACCGAGGCCGCGATTGCCCGCCTGCCCGAGGATCAGCGCCGCGCGCTCTTGCTCTTGGCGCTGGCCGGGGCCAGTTTCGACGAGGCCGCGGCGGCGCTCGACATCCCCAAGGGCACGCTGATGTCGCGTCTGGCGCGCGCGGGCCAATCTGAGAACCATGACCGGGCGCGGGGAACCCTCCGCCGGCCAGGCCGAAAGGGGTAAAGACGTATGACCCAGGACCCGCTGAGCGACCAAGAGCTGATCGGCTATTTCGAGGATGCGCTGCCAATGGACGAGCGCGCCGCGCTGGGGGCGCGGCTGGCGCAGGATCCGCGCGCGCAAGCGCTGTTGTCGGACTGGGCGCGGCAGAACGCCGATATCCGCGCGCTTTACGGCGAGGCCGATGCCGAACCGGTGCCCACGCGGCTGAGTGAGGCCCTGCGCCCACCCCCGGCGCCGCGCGCGGCGCTGCTGCGGCAGGCGCTGGCGGGGATGGCCCTGTTGGCGCTGGGTCTCGTGGGCGGCTGGGCGCCCCCGCCCCGGCGCTGGCCGATGCGGCGCTGACTGCGCATAACACCTATGTGGTCTAGGAGCAGCATCCGGTCGAGGTCCCGGCCAGCCAGCGCGACCATATGGACAGCTGGATGTCTAAGCGCATCGGCGCGCCGGTCAGCCCACCGGACCTGTCGGCCTCGGGCTTTGCCCTTATAGGAGGGCGTGTCCTGCCCGCAGGCGACCGAGTGGCCGGGCTCTACATGTATGAAAATGCCCAAGGCCAGCGGATCACCCTCTTTGTGGCGCAGCAAGAGACGGGCGACAGCGCCTTTCGCTTTGCTGGAGACCGGCAGACCGAAAGCCTGCACTGGGCCGAGGGCGGACTGGGATTTGCCCTGACCGGCGCCCTGCCCCGCGACGCTTTGCGCCAGATGGCCACCAGCGCCTATGAGCAGTTGCTGTAGCAGCGGAGGGGCCGGACAGGGGGCGCTGCCCCCTCGGCCTTAGGCCTCACCCCCGGAGTATTGCCGACCAGAAAGAAGCCGGACCGGGCTGCTGCTTCTTTCTGGTTCAAAATACTCCGGAGCGCGAGGCGGAGCCTCGCAAAAAACTCAAAGAAAGCTCTGCGGGTCGATATCGACGCTGAGGCGCAGGTCGCCCTTGAGGCGCAGCGGCGCGATCCAGCGGGAGATCGCTTCTTGCAGCGGTGCGCCCTTGGGCGCCTTGACCAGGAGCCGCACCCGGTGACGACCCCGGACGCGGGCGATGGGCGCGGGCGCGGGGCCGAAGACCTGCGCCCCGATCTGGCGCAGGGGCGCATCGTTGCGCGCCATGGCGGTCCCCAGATCGAAGACCGGCCCCGCCTCGGGGCCCGACAGGATGATCCCGGCCATCCGCCCATAGGGTGGCACTCCGGCGGTTTGACGCTCAGCCGCCTCGGCGCGCCAGAACCGTTCCTCGTCGCCGGCAAGAATGGCCCGTATCACAGGGTGGTCAGGCTGATAGGTCTGCAACAGCGCCTGTCCGGTCTTCTCGGCCCGCCCTGCCCGGCCCGCCACCTGCCGCATCAGCTGAAAGGTGCGCTCGGCGGCGCGCAGGTCCGAACCCTGCAGGCCCAGATCGGCATCGATCACCCCCACCAGCGTCAGCAAGGGAAAGTTGTGCCCCTTGGCCACCAGCTGGGTGCCGATGACGATATCTGCCTCACCCGCCGCGATCGCCTCGATCCGCTCCTTCAGCGCGCGGGCGGTGCCGAACATGTCCGAGCTGAGCACCGCGATGCGGGCCTCGGGAAAACTGGCGGTGGCCTCTTCGGCCAACCGCTCGATACCCGGGCCGACAGGGGCGAGCCGCCCCTCGGCGCCGCAATGGGGACAGGTTTCGGGGATCGGCTTAGTCTCGCCGCACTGGTGGCACATCAGCCGTTTCAGGAACCGGTGTTCGACCATGCGCGCGTCGCAATGGTCACAGCCGATCTGCTGGCCGCAGGCCCGGCAGAGCGTAACCGGGGCATAGCCGCGCCGGTTCAGGAAAAGCAGCGACTGTTCCCCCTTGGACAGCCGATCGCTTACCGCCCGGCGCAAGCTGGGCGAGATCCAACTGGAAGGCTGCATCGTCTCGGCCCGCATGTCGATGGCCTGCATCTGCGGCAACACCGCCAACCCATAGCGCGAGGTCAGCTCCAGCCGCTCGTATTTGCCCGCATCCGCATTGGCCCAGCTTTCCAGCGAGGGCGTGGCACTGGCCAGCACCACCCGCGCGCCGCAGATCGCCGCCCGCAGCACCGCCATGTCACGCGCATTATAGAGGACGCCATCCTCCTGCTTGTAAGATGTGTCGTGTTCCTCATCGACGATGATCAGGCCAAGATCCCGAAACGGCAAGAACAGCGCCGAGCGCGCGCCCACCACGAGCTGTGCCTCGCCCTGCCCCACCATGCGCCAGACGCGGCGGCGTTCGGTCATGGTGGCACCTGAGTGCCATTCGGCGGGCCGCGCACCGAACCGCGCCTCGACCCGGGTCAGGAACTCGGCTGTGAGCGCGATTTCCGGCAGCAGCACCAGCGCCTGTCGCCCCATGCGCAGCGCCTCGGCCACCGCCTCCAGATAGACCTCGGTCTTGCCGGCACCGGTCACCCCCTTGAGCAGCGTGGTGCCGTAGCGCCCGCTGCGCAGCCCGGCGCGCAGGCTGTCGGCGGCGCGGGCCTGATCCTCGGTCAGCGCCTTGCCGGGCAGGTCGGGATCGAGATGCGGATAGGGCAGATCGCGCGGGCTGTCCTCTTCCCGCACGGCCCCCTGTTTGACCAGCCCCTTGACCACCGACGCGGTCACCCCCGCCATTTCGGCCAGTTCCTTGAGGGTGAAGGCGAGCCCACCATAGTCGCGCAACACCTCAAGAACACGGGCGCGCGCATCGGTCATGCGGTCGGGGTCCCCCGCGCCCAGCCGATAGATCTTGCGCATAGAAGGCGGGTCACCCAGACCCGGTGCGCGGGTGGCCAGGCGTAGCATCGCGGGCATCGGGGTCAGCGTGTAGTCGGCGGTCCGGCCCAGAAAGGCGCGCATTTCCTCGCGCATTGGCGCCACGTCGAGCACCCTCAGCACCGAGCGTACCTTGGACCGGTCAAAGTCACCCCGCCCCGGCCCCCAGACCACGCCCAGCACCTTGCGCGGGCCCAGCGGTACCTCGACAAAGGCACCTGAAAAGCAGCCCCCTTCGGGCGCCTTGTAATCGAGCGTCCGGTCGAGCGGCTGCGTGGTCAGGACCGAGACCAGCGCCCCCTCTTCGAAAAACCCGCCGCTGTCCAAGCCGCCCGTGTCCAAGCTGATGGCTCCCGTCAAACCTCATGTGCCGGCACAGCCCGGCATTCGGGGTTTGCGCCGCCTGTCTCATGAGGTAAAGGCAAGCCAGACCGAGGCCAACCCATCAAAGGACTGCCCCATGAAATTCTTCGTTGATACCGCCGAGATCGACGCCATCGCCGAGTTGAACGACCTGGGCATGGTGGACGGCGTCACCACCAACCCCTCGCTGATCAAGAAATCGGGCCGCGACATCATCGAGGTCACCCGTGAGATCTGCGCCATGGTCGACGGGCCAGTGTCCGCCGAGGTGACCGCCACCGATGCCGAGACCATGATCGCCGAAGGCCGCAAGCTGGTCGAGATCGCGGGGAACATCGCGGTCAAGGTGCCGCTGACCTGGGACGGGCTGAAGGCCTGCAAGGTGCTGTCGGACGATGGTCACATGGTGAACGTGACGCTGTGCTTTTCTGCCAACCAGGCTCTTTTGGCGGCCAAGGCAGGCGCGACCTTCATCTCGCCTTTCATCGGGCGGCTCGACGATATCAACCTGGACGGGATGGACCTGATCCAGGACATCCGCACCATCTATGATAACTACGGGTTCGAAACGCAGATCCTGGCGGCCTCGATCCGCTCGGTGAACCATATCCTCGACAGCGCGCGGATCGGCGCCGACGTGATCACTGCACCGCCCGCCGTGATCAAGGCGATGGTAAACCATCCCCTGACCGATAAGGGTCTCGATGCGTTCCTGTCGGATATCAAGGCCGCCGGTATCAAGATCCTCTGAGACATAACCTTTGTGGCGTGGCCGCGCGCTGTGAAAAGTCGGGGAAAGGCCGAAGAAAATTCGACGAATTTTCTTCGGCGCCCCGTAATGTCAGCATGCTTACACGAACCGTGTCAGAGCACATCCGGTAGTAGAATTCCGCACGGATGTTGATTTTTCGGCAGAAAAATCGCAATCCCGTGTTATAAAACGTCCCAACATAAAACGAGGCGTGAATGAGCAGCAGCCCGAAACTGGACGAAACCCTGCGCGAAGCGATCATCGCCAAGCCGCAGGCGGTACTGGATGACAAGGACATCATGCATGCGCTTGTCGCCGCGAACGAGCGAGCGATGGGCGGCAATGTGGTCGATCTGCGCGGCATCGCGATGGAGCGGCTCGAGGCCCGGCTCGACCGGCTCGAGGACACGCATCGCTCGGTCATCGCGGCCGCTTACGAGAATCTTGCCGGCACCAATCAGGTGCAGCGCGCGGTCCTTAGGCTGCTCGACCCCGTGGATTTCGAAACCTTCCTGCGCGATCTCGGCGCCGAAGTGGCCGAGGTTCTGCGCGTCGATGCGATCCGGCTGGTGCTGGAAAGCAACCAGGCCGAGCGCGGGGCCTCGCTGGAACGGCTCGACGATGTACTGACCGTGGCACAGCCCGGATTTGTCGACAGTTACCTGACCGCCGGGCGCAACGCGGTGGCGCGTCAGGTCACGCTGCGCCAGCTGCAACAGGCCACGCCGCAGGTCTATGGCCGCCGCGCCGACTGGATCCGATCCGAGGCCTGCCTGAAACTCGACCTGGGGCCCGGACGCCTGCCCGGTATGCTCGCAATGGGAGCCGAGGACCCGCATCAGTTCACCCCGCAACTGGGTACCGACCTGCTTTCTTTCTTTGCCGGCGTGTTCGAACGCACGATGCGCCGCTGGCTGTCGTGAGCCTGATCTCACCCGCCTGCCGCGATGCGTTGCAGCTTTGGCTGGATACGCAACGGGCACTGGCGGGTCGGGCAGAGAATACCATCACCGCCTATCGCAGCGATGTGGTCGAGTTCATTTCCTTCATGACCCTGCATTTCGGCGCGACGCAGGGGCTGGCGCCGCTGGCCCGTATCGGGGTGCCCGATATGCGGGCCTGGATGGCGCAGATGCGCGCCGACGGGATCGGACCGCGCTCGCTGGCGCGCAAGCTTTCGGCGGTCAAGAGCTTCTATCGCTGGCTGGCCGAACGCGAGGGGTTCGAACCCACCGCCGTGCTGTCGACCCGGGCGCCAAAGTTCCAAAAGAAACTGCCCCGCCCACTGGCCGAGGATGCGGCGCGCGCGATGATCGACACGGTCGAGCTGCAATCGACCAAACCCTGGATCGCTGCCCGCGACATGGCGGTGGTGACCCTGCTCTATGGCTGCGGGCTGCGCATCTCAGAGGCGCTGTCGCTGACCGGGCACGCGGCACCACTGCCCGCCACGCTGCGCATTCGCGGCAAGGGCGGCAAGGAACGTCTGGTGCCGGTGATCCCGGCCGCTCGTGCAGCGGTCGACGCCTATCTGCGGCTCTGCCCCTGGCCGCTGGAACCCGAGGCACCGCTGTTTCGCGGTGCCCGGGGCGGCCCGCTGAACGCCCGCAGCATCCAGGCGGTGATGGCCAAGGCACGGATGCAGCTGGGCCTGCCCGCCACCGCCACCCCGCATGCGATGCGCCACAGCTTTGCCACCCACCTGCTCGAAGCCGGCGGCGACCTGCGCGCGATTCAAGAACTGCTGGGCCATGCCTCTCTGTCGACCACACAGGCCTATACCGCCGTCGACACCGCCCACTTGATGGAAGTCTACAACCGTAGCCACCCCAAGGCCTGACGCCCACGCCCCGGAACCGATTGCTGCAGACGAATTGCAACCCGAACATTTTTCCGTCATGAGGGGCGGATGACACCTCAGTTCCGTGCCCTCTTCGTCCATCTCTTTACCGCCACCGGCGCTGTCTTTGCCATGCTGGCGATGCTGGCGGCGGTAGATGCCAAATGGGACCTGATGTTCCTGTGGCTGGTTGTGGCCTTCTTTGTCGACGGGCTCGACGGGCCTATGGCCCGCCGCTATCACGTCAAGACCTATGCGCCCGAATTCGACGGGGTGCTGCTGGACCTGATCATCGACTATCTGACCTATGTGTTCATACCCGCCTTTGCCCTGTTCAAATCCGGGTTAATGGATGGTTGGACCGGCTGGTTCGCGATCATCATCATCACCTTTGCCAGCGCCATGTATTTCGCCGACACAAGGATGAAGACCAAGGACAACTCGTTCTCGGGCTTTCCGGGCTGCTGGAACATGGTTGTCCTGGTGATATTCGCGCTCGAGCCAAATTTCTGGGTCAGCCTTGTGCTGGTCACCGTGCTGGCGGTGTCGATGTTCCTGCCGCTGAAATTCGTTCATCCGGTCAGAACTCAGCGCTGGCGCGCGGTAACCCTGCCGATGGCGCTGGCCTGGACCTTTTTCGCGGGCTGGGCCGCCTGGGTCGGGTTTCACCCCGAAAGCTGGGCGCATTGGGGCCTGGTGGTGACCAGCCTCTACCTGATTTTTGCGGGGATTGCCCAGATGGTCATTCCCGAGAAAGACATAGCCAGTCCCTTCTGACCCCCGACGCCCGGTTGCCGGGCTGAATCGAGGGCACTCCCCGGATCAGGCGCCGGATCCGCATCCCCTGCGCCGTGGCACTCGCAACCAATGCGTCGGTATCGACCGGGTGGCCCGGCCTCGCTGCCGGGTTCGGCCCATGGCGCAATGACAGGATCATCCGGCCCCGCGGCGACAACTGTGCCAAAGCGGTGATCAATCCCTCTTGCTGCGCTTGCGGCGACAGGTGATGAAACACCCCGATCGTCAGGATCAGGTCAAAGCGCAGTCCCAACCCGCGAAGCCGGGTCAGGTTGGGCAATCTGTCATCGACCCAGGTGATCGGGTGGCCGCGATGACGCTGCCGCCCCGCAATGCGAAAGGCAGCCACCGGCTCGACTGCCCAGACCCGAAGTCCGCGCGCTGCCAGCCAAGCCGCATCCCGTCCACTGCCGGCCCCGAGATCCAGACAAAGACCGGGGGGTTCAGGCAGATCATCAATGACCGGAGCCAGCACGTCTGCACTGTCCAGCGCCTCGAAAGCGGTAATCAGCGCTTCGGCCTCGGCCGCATAGCCACACCGCACATGCCGGCCACGCAAGCCGCTCACATGATATCTTCGATCTCGAAGTCCTGGCCGTTATGGGCAAAGCTCTCTCCCGCCCGCAGGTCCTTCATCGCCAGATAGATCGGACTCTGGGTCGAGATGCCCATATAGGTTTTGCCATCGACCTCAAACCGGGTGGTCGAGACACAGACGACGAAGTTGCGACCGCCAAACGAGACCACCGCGCCCGGCCCAACCGTGTCGGTCAACGCAAAATCGGTGTTTTCGATCACGTCGATCTTGGCGTGATGCGCCTGCACCGGCGCATCGAATGCAGCGGCCAGATCGCGGTTCTCGCGCGCGGCCACCAGATCGTCCTTGTCATGCACCTCCCGGTCGCCCAGTTGCGCCTCCTTCAGGAAGGCTTCGTAATGCGCCTTGGCCGCAGCCAGTTCGGCTGCCTCCAGCGACATCAGCTTGTCATGCACGGCCTGTTTCTGCGCGGCGCGGTCGGTCATCTTCGTCTCCTGTCCATGTTCCAGACGATATCTGAATGGGTTGACGCCCAGCTTGCCTTGATCTGGGTCAGATGAGCAAGCCCGCAGCCCCTTCCAGTCGCAAAAGAGCCACCTTGGTCTCCACGCCACCCTCTCCGGAAAACCCGGTCAGGCCTCGGGCGCCCATCACCCGGTGACAGGGGATGATTACCGGGATCGGATTGCCGCCACAGCACTGGCCCACTGCCTGGGCCGAGGAGCCGAGATCGCGCGCGATCTCGCCATAGGTGCGGGTATAGCCATAGGGGATCGCAGCAATCGCGTCGCAAACGGCGCGTTGCAAGGCCGAGCCGCGCACCTTCAAGGGCAGCTCGAACTGCTCCAACTCGCCCCTGAAATAGGCCCTGACCTGCGCCGCCGCCCGTTCCAGCAGAGGCGTGTGGTCCGATCCGCCAAGCCCCCAGGTGGCGCGGATGATCGCACCATCCTCCTCGGTCAGGACAAAGGTGCCGGTCGGCGTATCAACGGTCAGGCTCGGCATGCCCCGACCATGGCGCCGCAGCGGATCATGCACAAGATGTCGCGCCCTGTTCCAACTTCATTTCGCCACAAATACTCCGGGGAGCGCGAGGGGCAGCGCCCCTCGCCCCGGTCGCTGCCGCCCGGCAGCGATCCCCTCAGCCCAGCGCCGCGTCACAGCGGCCGCAGACGCCCGCATGGGCGTGGCGGCCGACATCGGGCAGGATCTTCCAGCAGCGCTGGCATTTCTCACCCTCGGCGGTTTCGAACACCACGCCGACGCCTTCGACTTCGGGCAGGCGGAACGCCTCGGAAGGGGCCGGATCACCGGTCACCGTCAGGCCCGAGGTGATGCAGAGATCGTCCATGTCGAGCCCGGCGAGCAATTCGCGCAGGCCCGCATCCTCGACATGCACCACCGGGGCCGCCTCGAGGCTCGACCCGATCACCTTGTCACGGCGCTGGATTTCCAGCGCCGAGGTCACCACCCGGCGCACCCGGCGGATGCGGGCGACGCGCGTCTCCAGCTCGGCGTCGCGCCAGCTGGCGGGTGTGTCAGGGAAATCGACCAGGTGGACCGAGCTGTCCTCGCCCGGATAGCGCTCCAGCCAGACCTCTTCCATGGTGAACACCAGCACCGGTGCCAGCCAGGTGGTCAGCCGGTGGAACAGCAGATCGAGCACCGTGCGAGCCGCCCGGCGGCGCGCCGTGTCGCCGTCGCAATAAAGCACGTCTTTGCGGATATCGAAGTAGAAGGCCGACAGGTCCACGGTGGCAAAGTTGAACACCGCGCTATAGACGCCCTGGAAGTCGAAGGTCGCATAGCCCTTGCGCACCTGCTCATCCAGTTCCGCCATGCGGCTCAGCACCCAGCGTTCCAGCGGCGGCATCTCGGCCGGATCCTCGATCCGGTCGGCCTCGGTGAAATCCGAGAGCGAGCCCAGCATGAAGCGCATGGTGTTGCGCAGCCGGCGATAGCTGTCGGCCACGCCTTTCAGGATCTCGGGCCCGATGCGCTGGTCGGCGGTATAGTCGGTCTGCGCCACCCAAAGCCGCAGGATATCGGCGCCGTATTGCTTGACCACTTCGTCGGGCACGATGGTGTTGCCCAGCGACTTGGACATTTTCATGCCCTTCTCGTCGAGGGTGAACCCGTGCGTGACCACGTTACGATAGGGCGCGCGGCCCAGCGTTCCGCAGGCCTGCAACAGAGAGGAGTGGAACCAGCCGCGATGCTGGTCGGTGCCCTCCATATAGACATCGGCAATGCCGTCCGCGGTACCGTCTTCGCGGTCGCGCAGCACAAAGGCATGGGTCGAGCCGCTGTCGAACCAGACGTCGAGCACATCGAACACCTGATCCCATTCGTCACCCTTGTAATCGTTGCCGAGGAAGCGCTCCTTGGCGCCCTCGGCATACCAGCAATCGGCGCCCTCGGCCTCGAACGCGGCAAAGATGCGGGCGTTGACGGCCGGATCACGCAGCAGGAAGTCCGCATCGGTCGGCAGCGCGCCCCTGCGGGTAAAGCAGGTCAGCGGCACGCCCCAGGCGCGCTGGCGTGACAGCACCCAGTCGGGCCGCGCCTCGATCATCGAATAGAGCCGGTTGCGCCCGGTTTGCGGGGTGAACTTCACCAGCTGGTCGATCGAGGTCAGCGCGCGTTCGCGGATGGTCTTGCCATAGGTATCCTGCCCGTCATTGACGGGACGGTCGACGCTGGCGAACCATTGCGGCGTGTTGCGATAGATGATCGGCGCCTTGGACCGCCAGCTATGGGGATAGCTGTGCTTGATCTTGCCGCGCGCCAGCAGCCCGCCGACCTCGACCAGCTTGTCGATCACCGTCTTGTTGGCATCGCCCTCGCCGCCCTTGCGGGACAGGATGTACTTGCCGCCGAAAAACGGCAGGTCGGCCCGGAACGAGCCATCGTCCATCACGTTATAGGTGATGACCTGCTCCAGCATGCCCAGATCGCGGTAAAGCTCGAATTCCTCCATCCCGTGGGATGGGGCACAATGCACGAAACCGGTGCCCTCGGTATCGGTCACGAATTCGGCGGCGCGGAAATCGCGGATATCATCCCACTCGCCATTGCCGCCTTCGGCGCCATGCAACGGGTGGGTCAGGCCGCCGATCTGCGACGGGTCCACGTCGCCCACGCGGCGATACATGTCCGGGTCCAGCCGGGCGCGGCGCATCACGTCATCGGCCAGCTTGTCGGCAAGGATGAACTTGTCGCCCGCCGAGGCCCAGCACTCGTCCGGGGTGCCCGTCACCTCGTAGAGGCCGTAAGCGATCTCCTTGCCGTAGACCACCGCCTTGTTCGACGGGATGGTCCAGGGCGTAGTGGTCCAGATGACCACCTGCGCACCGTCCAGATCGCCGCTGTTCACCGCCCGGAACTTCACCCAGATTGTGAAGCTTTCCTTGTCGTGATACTCGACCTCGGCCTCGGCCAGCGCCGTTTGTTCGATGGGCGACCACATCACGGGTTTGGAACCCTGATACAAAGTGCCGTTCATCAGGAACTTCATGAACTCGTCGGCGATCACCGCCTCGGCGTGATAGTCCATGGTGACATAAGGATCGGCCCAGTTGCCGGTGATGCCCAGGCGCTTGAATTCCTCGCGCTGGATGTCGATCCAGCCCTCGGCAAAGCGGCGGCATTCCTGGCGGAACTCGACAACGTTGACGTCGTCCTTGTTCTTGCCCTTCTTGCGGTACTGTTCCTCGATCTTCCATTCGATCGGCAGGCCGTGACAGTCCCAGCCGGGCACGTAACGCGCGTCGAACCCCATCATCTGGTGGCTGCGCACGATCATGTCCTTGATCGTCTTGTTCAGCGCGTGGCCGATATGCAGGTGCCCGTTGGCGTAGGGCGGGCCGTCATGCAGGGTAAAGGGCGCGCGGCCCTGCTTTTCGCGCAGGCGGTCATAGACGCCGATGCGTTCCCAACGCTCCAGCCATTGCGGTTCGCGCGCGGGCAATCCGGCGCGCATCGGGAAATCGGTTTTCGGCAGGTTCAGCGTGTCTTTGTATTCGGGCGTTTCAGCGGTCGTGTCGGCGCACATCTCGGGCGTCCTCTGGCAATCATGTCGGTTGGGGGATATTCGGTTCGGTGCGATGGCTCAAGCACCTTTGCCCGGCGTCTCGATCTGGTCAGAGCGCCGGGGAGGTAATTCGAATAATGATGGCCGCACGGTGGGTCATGGGCGCCTTATAGGCAATTCCCGAACGGGGGGAAAGCGCCGTTATGACACAGCCGGGTTGCCTTACGCGCATTGGCGTCAAATGGGCTTGCAAACGAGTGCCTGGTTACGCATTCCAAGGGCGAACAGCAATCCACGACAAAGACCAAAATGAACAAACCCCTCCTGCCCTTTTTCGCCCTTGCGCTGACAAGCAATCTTGCAGGTTGTACCGAACCGGCCTCTCCCGGCGCGCAAGCCGCACTGACACTTTCCAACAGCGTGCAACTGAGCGCTGCCGGCAAGGCGACCGCCCCGGAAAAGATCACCCCGGTGCGGATCACCTTTCCCGACAGCCGGTCTTATTCTGCCGTTCCGCCAGCGTTTAAGCCCAAGACCTGCCAGCTTACCAGCAGCCATTTCACCGCCGAGGTGAAAATTCCAGGCGAGGTCAATCTGCCCTCTTATGGCACCAAGACACCGCCGATGCGGGTGCGCTGTACCTCGGAGCAGTTCGAATTCGACGAAACGATCAAGCCGGTGAATCTGACGCAACAGGCCTATTCGGCAGCCGCAGCGGCACATGTTTTGATAGGCTATGGTCTGGTTGGCGCCGCCGTCACCGCCAGCCAGGCAAGCCAGAGAGACAAGACACAGGATCTGTATGGCTATCCGCTGAAGATCGAACTGCAATAACGCGCCTTACCGGCGCTTCAGGCGTGAAACAGCGTTCCCACCCCATAGGCGATGGCCGCCGCGG
Organism: Ruegeria sp. YKSF070; assembly: GCF_059612725.1. NCBI lineage: Bacteria > Pseudomonadati > Pseudomonadota > Alphaproteobacteria > Rhodobacterales > Roseobacteraceae > Ruegeria > Ruegeria sp. YKSF070. The sequence goes on from NZ_JBXWRD010000013.1 coordinate 31,865, forward strand.
CCCCGCCTATGGCCAGCGTCTCCAGCCCCGACCGCCACCACGGCGCCAGCGACCAGCGGCTTTTCAACGCGCCGATGGCAAAGAACACCGCCGCAGTCATCCAGGCTGAAACGGTGAACGCGCCGTCCAAGTCGAACAGGAACGGCAACAGCGGGATCATGCCCGCCAGCAGAAAGGCCGCGAATGTCGCCAGCGCCGCGCGCATCGGATGCGGGTCGACACTGCCAAGGCCGTATTCACCGTCGATCATCAGCGCGACCCAGTTGCCACGATCGGCGGTGATTGCGTCGGTGGCCTGTTCCAGAACTTCGCCCGACAGCCCCTTCTGCGCCAGGATCTCGCGCACCTCCAGCCGTTCGCCCTCGGGGTAGTGGGCGATATGGCGCTCTTCGACCACGCGCAGGCGCCGGACGTTGTCGAGATCGGCCTTGGTTCCCGAGTAGTTGCCCGCCGCCATCGAAAACCCGTCGGCCAGAACATTGGCCAACCCCAGCGCCACGATGACAAAGGGCGGCAGGCCCGCCCCTGCCACGCCCGCCACGATGGCGAAGGTGGTCACCGACCCGTCGATGCCGCCATAAACAACGTCGCGCAACACGCCGCGCCCGGGCGGGGCGCCGATCCGCTGCGAGACCTCTTTCGGGCTATGTCCATGTTCTTTCATGGCGCTAGCCTTCCCGTTTGCCCGGTGGGCTGTCCTTGTCCCAGATCAAGCGCCCGCCTGTGACAGTATGGCGCTTGCGGATCGGAATCCTATATCCGACTTTAACAGTCAGAAAAGAGACGCCAATGCCCAGCCCCCTGCCCCTGTTCCGGATCACCGCCCCCCAGATCGACCGCGTCGTGAGGGTCTTCTATGCCCGCATCCGCGCCCATGGCGAACTGGGCCCGGTCTTTGCCGCCCATGTGCGCGACTGGCCAGCGCATGAGGCGCGGATCGCCGCCTTCTGGCGCAATGCCATCCTGAAAGAGCGCTGCTACGACGGCAACCCGATGCGGGTGCATGTCGCGCGCCCCGATATACGGCCCGATCATTTCCCGCTCTGGCTTGCCCTTTTTCACGAGGTCCTGGCCCAAGAGCTTGCCGCCGACACCGCCGCCCGCTGGGGGGCGCTGGCCGACCGGATCGGCCATGGGTTGCGGATGGGGCTCACCTCGATGCGACAGAACTCGGACGAGATTCCCTCGCTTCTCTGACCCTGTCTTCATTTCGCCTAAAATACTCCGGGGGAGCCGGTAAAATTCGACGAATTTGTCGGCGGGGGCAGCGCCCCCTTACCACCCGAAGTCAGCCATTGGCCTTGCTGACAATTCCCGTCAGGGCGCGGCGCACCACGCCCCGGACCGAAGGTCGGCGCCGTGCCGAAAACGGCAGGGGCCGGCAAACCTCCATCGCTGCGACACCTACCCGCGCGGTCAGCGCGCCGTTTACCAGCCCCTCGCCGAACCGGCGCGACAGCTTACTCAGGACAGAGCCGCCCAGCACCGGCTCCAGCAGGTCGTCACCCACTGCGACAGCGCCAGTGGCCACCAGATGCGCCATAACCGCGCGGGTCAGCCGCCAGCTGCCCAGCACGCCAGAACGACCTCCATAAATCTCGGCCACACGCCGGATCATTCTGAGCGAAGAGGCCAGCGCGGCGACCACATCGGCCAGCGCCAGCGGCACCAGTGCGGTGACGGTGGCCACCCGGCGCGCGGCCGCCTCGACCTCGCGCTGCGCCTCGGCATCCAGCGGGGCCAGCAGACTGTCCTCGGCCAGCGCCAGCAGGTCATGCGCCTCGAACTGCTCGCCTGCGCGTTCGGCCAACCGTTCGCGACCCCAGCGGGTTTCTTCGCGCCCACGATAGAAGGTATCGAGCTTTCGGCACACGGCGCGCGCCTGAGCCAGGTCATTCTCGGCCAGTGCCGCATCGGCGGCGCGGCGCAGCCCGTCGACCCGGCCCAGCCGCCCGATCGCCGCGAGCTCCCGCAGCGCGATCAGCAAAGCCACCAGCACAAAACCCGCCAGCAGCGCGCTCATCGCCCAACCCAGCACCGGGACACGATCCATCAGCCCGGTAACGAAATCCCAGGCCGCGACCGAGATCACCGCCCCCAAAAGCGCAGCGGCCAGACCCCAGAACCAACGCGCCAGCCGCGAGGGGCGCCGCGCCGCCACGCGGGCGGCAGTTTGCATGGCCGCACCCTGCGGGCGATCCGCATCGGGCACCGGCGGCGCCTCGACCACCGCGGGTGGCGGCGTTTTCTCGTCCTTCAGATCGAACAGGATCGGGCCTTGGGTCATGACCGCCTCCATTCATAGCGGATATCGGGCAGGCGCTCTTCGTTGCCCGCGCCATCGGTGCGTGCGGCCTCGACAAAGCCGTGCCGCGCATAGAAACGCTGCGCTCCGGTATTGTGCTGAAAGGTCCAGAGTTCCAGCCGGTCGCTCTGGCCCATCGCATCAGCCAACAGGGCCGCGCCCAGCCCCTGTCCCTGCGCCGCTTTTGCAAGGTAGAGCGAACAGATCTCCTGCCCGTCGCGGGCGATGAATCCGACCACCTGCCCGCCGATAACAGCAACGCTTACCCAGCCACGCCCGATCATGATACCGCAGAAACCCACCGTCTCGGCCCGTTCATAGAGCTTGGGCATCCAGGGCGTGTCCTGTGCAAACCTATAGAGGATGTCTCCGGTCGCCTCGGCATCACCGGGCCGGGCCAGGCGCAGCACCGCGTTCATAGCCGGTCCCCGAACAGGAACTGCGCCGCCCGGTCAAGCCGGATATGCGGCGGCCCGTCGCCCGGCTTCAGCTGCAGCGGCGCGGGCGAAAAACTCATCGCCTGGAACCCCGCCCCCAACCAGGCCTCGGCCCCGGCGCGGGCCGGGCTCAGCAGCTGGCCCGGGTCCTCGGGCAGGGCACCGGGATAGAAGGCCGCCTGCCGTCCACCCTCCAGCAGGGTGCCACGCACGCAAGGCAGATCGCGCCCGTCATGGGCGCGCATCTCCTCGGTAGTGACGCGCAGCGAAGCAAGCGCCAGTGCGGCGGTCTCGGCTCCGGCGAACTGCGCCCGGTCGCGCGCTTCACGGGTCAGCGCCTCGATGATCGCGGTCAACTGCGGGTGCTGTTTATGATGCAGGTGATCGGCTTTGGTGGCGGCAAACAGGATTCGGTCGACCCGGCGGCCCAGCAGCAACCGGTTCAGCCAGGCATTGCGGCCGGGCCGGAAGGCGTTCAGGATATCCGCCATCGCAAGGCGCATGTCCTCAACCGCCTGTGGACCCTTGTGAATGGCGCCCAGCGCATCGACCAACACGACCTGCCGGTCGATACGAGCGAAATGATCGCGAAAGAACGGGCGCACCACCTGCGCCTTGTAGGCCTCGAACCGGCGCGCCATTTCCCGGTGCAGCGAACGGCGCGGCGCGGCGCCCGTCACCGGCAACGGCGCAAAGGTCAGCACCGGCGAACCGGCCAGATCGCCGGGCAGCAGGAAACGCCCCGGCGTGCAGTCGGAAAACCCCGCCACGCGCGCCGCCTCGAGATAGACGGTAAAGGCCCGCGCCAGTTCCTGGGCCTGCGGCTCGTCATGGCGCGTGGTGGGATCGACGGGTTCGAGCGCCGCCAGATAGGCCGCCGCCTGTAGCCGAGGGCGGATGCGCGCCAGCACCTCGGCCGACCAGTCTTCATAGCTCTTGTCCATCAGGCCGAGGTCGAGCAGCCATTCGCCGGGATAATCGACGATATCCAGATGCACCGTGCGCGGACCCTGCAATCCGCCTAGCAGACCACCGGGCCGTACCCTGAGCGACAGGCGCAGCTCGCTCACGGCGCGGGTGCTGTCGGGCCAGTGCGGCGCGGGGCCGGTCAGTGCCGCCAGATGCGCCTCGTAGTCAAAGCGCGGCACGGTGTCGTCAGGCTGGGGTTGCAGGAACGCCGCCTCGATCCGTCCCTCCTGTGCCGCGACAAGGCCGGGCATACGGCCCCGGTCGAGCAGGTTGGCCACCAGCGAGGTGATGAACACGGTCTTGCCCGATCGCGCCAGCCCGGTCACGCCCAGCCGGATCACCGGCTCGAACAGCGCTTCGCTCAGCGTATCCGAAACGCTCTCGACGCCGCGCACCACGCGGTCTGCGATGGAGGTTATGACCAAGTTCTGCCCCTGCCTGTTTCCCCGCCAAGATAAAGAGCGCGCCGCCCGGTTGCTAGGGTTGCAATGTTTTTTGCGAGGCTCCGCCTCGCACTCCGAAGTATTTCCCACCAGAAAGAAGCCCATGCGGCCCTGCTTCAGACCGCCGGAAATACTCCGGGGGAGTCGCCGCTTGCGGCGTCGGGGGCAGCGCCCCCACTGGACAGGGCGACGGGCGCACGGTACCAGCGCGGCCATGCCACGCTATGCACTGAAAGTCGAATATCTGGGCGCCCCGTTTGCCGGTTGGCAGCGGCAGAAGGACCTGCCCTCGGTGCAGGGCGCCATCGAGGCGGCGCTGGCGCGGCTGGAACCGGGGCCCCATACCATCGCTGCGGCCGGGCGCACCGATGCAGGCGTACACGGCTTGGGTCAGGTGGCCCATTGCGACATGACCCGCGACTGGGACCCGTTCCGCCTGTCGGAGGCGATGAACTATCACCTGAAACCGCAACCGGTGGCGATCACCGCCGCCGCGCGAGTCGCCGAAGACTGGCACGCCCGTTTCTCGGCCACCGAAAGGCAATACCTGTTCCGCCTGCTGATGCGGCGGGCTCCGGCGACCCATGATGCCGGGCTGGTCTGGCAGGTCGGGCACCGGCTGGACGCGCGCGCCATGCAGGCCGCCGCCGACCTGTTGCTGGGGCGGCACGATTTCACCACCTTCCGCTCGTCGATCTGCCAGGCCGCCAGCCCGGTCAAGACGCTGGACGAGCTTCGCGTCGAAGAGGTCCAGAGCTTCGCCGGCCCCGAGATCCGGTTCCACGTGCGCGCGCGCTCGTTCCTGCACAACCAGGTGCGCAGTTTCGTGGGCACGCTGGAGCGCGTGGGTGCCGGTGCCTGGGCGCCCGAGGACGTGCGCCGCGCACTGGAGGCGCGCGACCGTGCCGCCTGTGGGCCGGTCTGCCCGCCGCAGGGCCTCTACCTGGCACGGGTGGGCTATCCGGAACCGGTCTTTGCCTCAGATATGCCCGCCGCCTCCTCGTGATCCCAGCTATAGGCCCAGTGAACCAGCCCGGCGCGGCCTTCGTCGGTCAGGGCATAGACCCCCTTTTCGACCCGTTCGAACCAGCCGTAGTGATTATCGCGCATCAGCCGGGTCGCGGCGACAACACCCGTTACGCGTGCTACGTCAGCGCCGCGTGACGCCCCCCTGTCGGCCAGATGAGCCGCGCAGCGCAGCGCATCCTGACGATAGGCGGTGACGATGCCGTGGCGGGTGGCGCCGCCCGCGTTGGGGTCTCCCTGAAGCCTGTCGAACTCGCGCAGCAACCGTCCCTCGCGCGCCTTCGACTTGCGCGGGCGGTAGGGACCGGGATCGCATTGGACCTCGACCCGGCCATCGGCGCGGAGGGTGATCAGGCCCAACCCCAGCCGCCGGCACAGCGCCAGATTGTCACGCAATGCCCGCCGCGCCGTGCGCCCGATCGGGCGCGGCACTGCGACATAGACACTGTCGCTGAGCGCGAGCCGTGCCACCGCCTGATGAAACAGCGACAGCGAGAACCGCAGCTTCATCTCGACGATCACCGGCGGCTCGTCACCCCGGCGCGCGACCAGGTCGGCCGCGCCGACCTCGCCCTTGACGACATAACCCTGCCGCTCGAACATCGCCTTGAGCGGAGGGTAGAGATCCTGTTCGCGTAGCATGGTTGCACGCTAGGCACATCGCCGCGGCAATACAATCGTGCCCCTGCCCCGGGGTTGTCCCCCCGACCCGGGCGGCCTAGCTGTGGGGAAAGCCGGAAATTGCAGGAGCCTTGTCATGTTTCGCGTGTTTTTGATCTGCCTCTGCCTGTTGGTGGCAGGCGGAGCAGCGGCCCGCTGCACCGGAACCGACATGCGCGACCGGCTGACTCCCGAGGCCGAGGCGCGCCTTGCACGCGACATCAAGCAGGTTCCCTTTGCCTATGGTAATCATTGGGTCGCAACCAAGGGCAACCGTCGCATCCATGTCATCGGCACACAGCATACCGGTGACAGTCGGATGCGGGCGGCGATGCGCAACCTGACGCCGGTGATCCGGTCGGCCGATGCGGTGCTGCTCGAGGTGACACAGCAGAAGCTGGCCACGCTCGACACCGTGTTACGCAACACACCCGGCCTGCTGACCATCCCCAAGGGGCCCGGACTGAACGAGATGATGCGGGCCGAGGACTGGCGCCTGCTCAGCGTCAAGATGGCCATGCTTGGGGTCGACGAGCGGGTGCTGGCCCGGATGCAGCCCTGGTTCATCTCGATGAGCCTGTCTACCTCGGGCTGCGGCGGGCGCGGGTTGTTTGCCTATCAGGGCCTGGATGACCGCATCGAAAAGACCGCGATCCGGGCTAAGGTGCCGATCGGCTCGCTCGAGAATGTCGGCGACGGGATGCGGGCGCTGTCAGCAATCCCGATCCGCGACCAGATCCAGTTGTTGCTGCTCGATCTGAAGAGCGAGATGAACTACGATGATCAGGTCGTTACCATGGCCAATGCATATTTCGAACAGCGCCTGGCCGAGGCAATGCTGATCGAAAGTTGGACACTCTATCGCGACCTCAAGGTGTCGCGCAGCGAAGTCGCGCGTCTGCTGCGCCAGTTCGACGCTCATATCCTGGACCGGCGCAACCGGGCCTGGTTGCCGGTGATCCTGCGTGCAGACGTTCCGGTTCTGGTCGTCGCGGTGGGGGCTGCCCATCTACCGGGCAAGACCGGCATCCTGAACCTGCTGAAACGGCAGGGCTACAGCCTTAGCCGGGCCGAATTCTGATCTTTGCGGGGGCTTGGGATGCGTTTTCTCTCTGTCCTGCTGTTTCTCCTGATGCCGCTGGCAGCGCAGGCCGCCTGCGAGGGGCACGATCTGCGTGACGATCTGCTGGACAAGCACCGCGCCGAGCTGGAGCAGGCCGCAGCAGCCATCCCTTTTCCCGAAGGCAATCATTGGGTCGCGACCCGGGGCGATACCACGCTGCACCTGATCGGTACCCTGCATGTGAACGATGCCCGCATGAGCGTCGCGGCCCAGCGGCTGGCGCCGGTGATCGAAAGTGCCGATGCGGTCTGGTTCGAGATGAACACCCCCGATCTGGCGGAATTCGAGCGTGAGGTGATGAGCAACCCCGAAGTGGCGCTGATCACCGAAGGCCCGACCCTGATAGAGTTGATGAGCGAAGAGGGATGGAACCGCATTGCCACAGCCTTGGCAGAACGCAATATCCCGGCCTGGATGGGGGCCAAGATGCAGCCTTGGGTTCTGGGCTCGGTCCTGTCACTGCCGCCCTGCCTGCTGCGCGATCCCAAGGCGAAACTGGGCATGGACCGGCGGCTTGCTGTTCTGGCAGATCACCATGGCCTGCCGCAGCACTCGCTGGAGACCAGCGCCGAACTGCTGGCCTTGTTCACCGCCACCCCGATCGAAGAACAGGCGCGCGACATGGAACTGTTCTCGAACATGCTGGGCGCCAATGCCGACCAGCTGGTAACGCTAAGCGCGATGTATTTCGAAGAGCGCCACGCTGAATTCTTGGAATTCTCGCGACGCGACGCGATGGCGCGCAGCGGTTTGACGCGCGAAGAGTTCGCCCCGCTCTGGGACAGTTTCATGCTGGAGCTGGTCGAGGGGCGCAATCACAACTGGATGCGCCATATCCTTGAGATTCGCGACCAGACCGCCGTGGTCGCCGTGGGCGCCGCGCATCTGCATGGGCGACAGGGTCTGCTGAACCTGTTGGCCGAGGCGGGTTACAGCCTGAAACGGGCCGAATTCTGACGCCGGGACAGACCAAGGGTCGCAGCCCGCACAGCGCCCCGTGACAAGCCCAGTCCACGCCCCTATAAGGCGCGCAAATTCGACCATCCGCAGGATAGAGACATGACCATTCAGGTATTCGGCCACAAATCCCCCGACACCGACTCCACCGGCTCGCCCATCGTCTGGGCCTGGTATCTGACCGAGGTGAAGGGCCAGGCCGCCAAACCGGTGCTGCTGGGCGAACCCAACACCGAAGCGGCCTTCATGCTGAACCGCTGGGGTCTCGACAAGCCCGAGATCATCTCAGACCTGGCAGCAGACGCCCCGGTCGTGATCGTTGACACCAACAACCCCGCAGAACTGCCCGCCAGCGTCAACGACGCCGATATCCGCCAGATCATCGACCATCACGCGCTGATCGGCGGGCTGAAGACCAAGGGCCCGATCGACATCACGGTGCGCCCACTGGCCTGCACCGCCACCATCATGGTTGACCTGATGGGCGACGATGCCGCCCGCATGCCCGAAGCGATCAAGGGTGCGGCGCTGACCTGCATCCTCAGCGACACGCTGGAATTCCGCTCGCCCACCACCACCGATCACGACCGCGCCGTGGCCGAGAAACTGGCCGCCGATCTGGGCATCGACATTCCGTCCTATGCCGCCGAAATGTTCGCGGCCAAGTCGGACGTGTCGTCCTTCTCGGATGCCGAACTGCTGCGGATGGACTCGAAAGAGTACAATGTCGACGGCAAGGAATTCCGGGTCTCGGTTCTGGAAACCACCGCGCCGCAGGTGCTGCTGGACCGCAAGGACAGCCTGATGGCCTCGATGATCGACGTGGCCAAGGAAGACGGCGCCGATCAGGTGCTGCTGTTCGTGATCGACATCCTGAACGAGGAAGCCACCCTGCTGGTACCCAACGATCTGGTCAAGACGGTGGCCGAAAAGAGCTTTGGCGCCTCGGTTTCGGGCGACACGGTTGTCCTGCCCGGCATCATGAGCCGCAAGAAACAGATCATCCCGAACCTCAAGGTCTGACAGCCACTTCTGTCGAACCGGTTCAAACCGGAGAATGGGCGCGGATACGCGCCCTTTTTTTGTGGCCGCGATAGTGAGACACTTTGTTCAGCGCCCTTGGGAATCGGGCTGTCCGATCTCTGCGTGCTGGCGGGGTTCAGTGCTCCGACCTTTAGAATTGATAACTCATTTTCAATAACCGGAGGTACTAAAATGCCGCTTCTCCTGGACCGCCGTTCCTTTATCGGCGCAACCGCCGGCTTTATCGCGCTGCATCCGTTCTCGGCAAGGGCATCCGGGATGCAGGCCCATTTGCGGATCATGGAGACGACGGACCTTCATGTACATGTCTACCCCTATGACTATTACGCCGACAAACCGATCGACACCGTCGGCCTGTCGCGCACCGCCGCGCTGATCCAGTCGATCCGGGACGAAAGCACCAATTCGCTGCTGATCGACAACGGCGATTTCCTGCAAGGCAACCCGATGGGCGATTACATCGCGTATGAACGCGGCATGGCCGAGGGCGACAGCCACCCGATCATCACCGCGATGAACACGCTGGGATTTGACGGATCGACCTTGGGCAATCACGAGTTCAACTATGGGCTCGATTTCCTGACAAAGTCGCTGGCTGGCGCGAATTTCCCGGTTGTCTGCGCCAATATCGCCCGCGAGGCGGGCAGTTCCCCGCGCGAGGACAAGACGCTGTTGCCGCCCTATGTCATCTTGGATCGTGAGGTCATCGACGGCGACGGGACACCCCATCCGATCCGGATCGGTCTGATCGGTTTTGTCCCGCCACAGGTGATGAACTGGGACCGGCGGCACCTCGAGAACAATGTCATCGCGCGGGATATCGTGGATACCGCCCGGGCCTATGTGCCGCAGATGAAGGAACAGGGCGCGGATATCATCATCGCGCTGTGCCATTCGGGCATCGGCGAGGCCAATCATGTGGACGGGCAGGAAAACGCCGCTATTCCGCTGGCCGCCGTCGACGGGATCGACGCGATCCTGACCGGCCATCATCACCGCGTCTTCCCCGGCCCGCAATACGAGGGGACCGCGGGCGTCGACTCGACTGCCGGAACCATCATGGGCAAACCTGCGACCATGGGCGGCTTCTGGGGCTCTCACATGGGGCTGATCGATCTGATGCTGGAACGTGACGGCGGGGCATGGCGCATCGTGGCCCATACCGCCGAGGCGCGCCCGATCTCGAAGCGCAACGAGGATCGCTCGATCACGCCGTTGGTCGAAAGTGTTGCCAAGGTCGAAGAGGCCGCGCGCGCCGAGCATGAGGCGACACTCGCCTATGTCCGCCGCCCGGTGGGCAAGACCGACGCAGCGCTGCACAGCTATTTCGCTTTGGTGGCAGATGACCCCTCGGTGCAGATCGTGTCGATTGCCCAGACCTGGTACATCGCCGAAATGATGAAGGGCACCGAACACGAGGGCCTGCCCATTCTGTCGGCCGCAGCGCCGTTCAAGGCGGGCGGACGTGGCGGGCCGCAGTACTACACCGATGTCCCGGTGGGCGACGTGGCGATCCGCAATGTTGCGGACCTTTACCTTTACCCCAACACGGTGCGCGCCGCGCGGGTGAACGGGGCGCAGCTGCGGGGCTGGCTGGAACGGTCTGCCGGGATCTTCAACCAGATCACGCCGGGCGAGGCCGACCAGGTTCTGCTGAACCCCGATTTCCCGTCCTACAATTTCGACGTGATCGACGGGGTGACCTATCAGATCGACCTCAGCCAGCCGTCACGCTTTACCGCCAAGGGCGACATGGCCAATCCCGAGGCCCAGCGCATCGTCAACCTGTCCTTCAATGGCAAGCCGGTGACGGATGACATGGAATTCGTGGTCGCAACAAACAACTACCGTGCCAGCGGCGGCGGAAGCTTCCCGGGCGCCTCGCCGGATACGATAATTTTCGAGGGACCCGACACCAACCGGGACGTGATCGTGCGCTACATTGTCGAACAAGGCACGATCAATCCCAGCGCCGATGCAAACTGGTCGTTTGCGCCCCTGCCCGGCACCTCGGTCTTGTTCGACACCGGGCCGGCCGCCGCGCAATATGCTGACGGGATAAAAGGTGTGAAGATCGAGGCCGCGGGCGATGGGCCGGACGGGTTCGCCCGGTTCCGCATCGCGTTGTGATCTGACCCGACGAGACAGGAGAATCCCGTTACACCGTGGGCAGCCCGTCAAAGGCATGCACCCCCTCCGGGATGATGTGAAACATCTGTTTCTCTGCGGCAAAGACCGCCGCCTTGGGGCCCTTGTATACCGCGGGGTCGTCCAGCGTGCCGATCTTGAGGATCACCGCCGACAGTCCGGGGCGGTGCGAGGCGATCCCGGTGCCGCAGGTGGCGCAGAAATCGCGCGTCACGCGGTCGGGCCGGTCCTCCAGTCGAAAACTCTTGGGCGTGCCTTTGACATAGCGAAAGCCAGCGGCGGGCATCACCATGAACAGGTTCGGCGCGCCACCGGAGTAGGTTTGGCATGCGCGGCAATGGCATTGCGCCTTGAGCATTGGCGCGCCCTCGGCCTCGTAACGCAGAGCGCCGCAATAACATCCGCCAGTAAGGGTCATTCCAGGTCTCCGGCTTCGGTTTCGCGGGCAAGAATGGACGTGGGCGGCACATGGGGCTAGTGTCACAAATGACATTATTCAAACCAAAATGGACAACTCGCCTTGAAAGTCCTCCTGCTGCATCCCACCCCCTGCCAACGGTCCAGCCTGGCCATCGCCGAGGACATGCTGGACAGCGCCAACCGGGTGGCCGGGTTGCGCGGCGAAACGGCTCCGTTTCATTGTCACACCCTGCGCCCCGAGGAGGTGACCGCCGAAACTCCAACGCCCGATCTGGTCGTGCTGCCGGGTTTGGGGCTGGCCTCGGCCGAAGAGTTGCGGGCCGCGATGGACAGCCCTGCATTTGCGACGCTAAGCGCGGTGCTGCGCCACCTCGCCCGGCCCGGCACCCGCATCGCCGGTGCCTGCTCCGGTGTCTTTGCCCTTGCGACAGCCGGTCTGCTTGACGGGCGCCGTGTCACCACCACCTGGTGGCTGGCGCCACTGCTGCGATCATGGTTCCCCAAAGCCCGGGTCGAGATGGGCGAGGTGCTGTGCAGCGATGGGGCGCTGGTGACGGCAGGGGCCTCCTTTGCCCAGATCGACCTGATGCTGCACCTGATCGAGACACAGGCAGGTTATGCTCTGGCCGAGGATTGCCGCCGCTTTCTGCTGGCTGACAGCCGACCCAGCCAACTCCCCTATCTGTCAGTGGCAACACTGGTGGCGGGCGATCCGGCACTGCAACGGGCCGAACTGCATCTGCGTCGCCATATCGCCAGGCAGGTGCCGCTGGCCGAACTGGCCGATGCTGCCGGACTGGGTGCGCGCACCTTTGCCCGCCGCTTGTCTCGGGTCGCGGGCATGACCCCCGGCGAGTTTGCCCAGACCCTGCGGGTGACCGAGGCAATCCGCCTCTATCGTTCGGGCGGGCTGAGTCTGGAACAGATCGCGCATCGGGTCGGATATGGTGATGCCACCGCGCTCCGCCGCGTGATGACGCGCCGCACCGGGCGGCGGCTGGAAAGCTTTCGCACTTGATGGTCAGCGCTTGCCCATGGTCATCGTCCGGCGCATGCGGCATACACGGCCTGCGACAGTTACAAAGCCGGACCTCGAAATGACCCAGATCATCAACACCCTCTCCGACATCTCCGACCGTTATCGCGCGCTGTTCGTCGATCTGTGGGGCTGTGTCCATAACGGGGTGACGGCCTACCCCGATGCGGTCGCCGCGTTGCAGGCCTATCGCGCGGCGGGCGGCATCGTGGTGCTGGTCACCAACTCGCCCAAGCCGCGCGCGGGTGTGGCGACGCAGCTGACCCAGTTTGGCGTGCCGCAGGACGCCTATGACACCATCGCCACCAGTGGCGACAGTGCCCGGTCCGCCATGTTCCGGGGCGCGGTTGGGCAAAAGGTCTATTTCATGGGCGAATGGGACCGCGACGCGGGCTTTTTCGAGCCGCTCAAACTGCTGGACAACCCGGTCGAGATCACCCGTGTTCCGTTGCAAGAGGCCGAGGGCATCGTCTGTTGCGGTCCCTTCGATCCCATGGCCGACCCGGCGGTGAACCGGCCCGATTTCCTTTATGCCAAGACCAAGGGGATGAAACTGCTCTGTGCCAACCCCGATATTGTGGTCGACCGCGGCGAAATCCGCGAATGGTGCGCCGGGGCGCTGGCGCGGCTTTACACCGAGATGGGGGGTGAGAGCCTCTATTTCGGCAAACCGCACCCGCCGATCTATGATCTGGCCCGCCGTCGGCTGACCGCGCTGGGCCAGGATGTGGGCGATGGCGAGATCCTGGCCATCGGCGATGGCATCCAGACAGACATCGCCGGGGCGATGGGCGAAGGAATTGATTCCCTCTTCATCTCGGGCGGTCTGGCCGCATCGGAAACCAAAACTGGCCACAGCCCCGACCCCGCGGCGCTAACGGCCTATCTGGACAGGGAAAACCGGACCCCGACCTATACTATTGGACAACTGCGCTGAGCAGAAAGGACTTGATTTTCTGCACCTGCAAAGTAATAAAGTTGCCAAACTCAGGTGGAGACTTGTTCAAAGTTGCTCCGCCACCAGGATAGAGAGGGTGACATGTTGGACAACCTGCCGCGCGGAACGATCTGTATCGAAGATATCGAGATGGGCATGACCCGGTACCTGCGCAAGCAGGTCACCGACGAGGATATCGAGATGTTCGCCCAGGTCTCGACCGACCGCAATCCAGTGCATCTGGACGACGAATACGCCCGCGACACCATCTTTGAGGGACGCATCGCCCATGGCATGCTGACCGCCGGGCTGATCTCGGCGGTGATCGGCGAGCAGTTGCCGGGACATGGCACGGTCTACATGGGCCAGTCGCTGAAATTCCTGGCGCCGGTGCGCCCCGGCGACACGGTCTATGCCGAGGTCAAGGTGATCGACATCGACTTTGCCAAGCGCCGGGTCAAGCTGGACTGCCATTGCGCCGTCGATGGCAAAAAGGTGCTGGTGGGCGAAGCGATGGTGCTGGCCCCCTCACGCAAGTTCGACTGAACCCGACTGCTGTCGAATGCAACCGCAGCACCTCTGGTGCTGCGGTGTTCCCTTGTTCGTCTCGGCCACGTCATCGGCCAAGCTCGGCCAGCTCTCCCATGAACAGATTTTCAAACCCCGTCGGCATCACCATGCCCGGCGCGTGATAGGGATTGGCAAAGGCGACCACAAAGAACACGATCAAGCCGGTATAGGCCGCGAAGATCGACAACAGAAAGATGTTGTTTGTGTTTGGCGCATGGGTGAACAGGCCCGCAGATGTCAGGACCAGCCCGGCAACCGCGGCCATCATGAACAGGTCCTGCACATTGGCGATCGCCGCATTCTCGCGCAATCGCCGCAAACCGGACACCTCGCGCAGGTGGTCGATGACAACTCCCTTCAGCACGTTCTGCCGATCCGTCGCGGGTTCCAGTTCCAGGGCCCCAACATAAGCCGTTTCCCAGGCCGCCCAGGCCTCGGGAGAGAGGATATCCGCCTCTGCAAGGCTATCCCATTCCTGCTCAAGGACAAGACGCACATAAACCGCCAGGTCCTTGCGGATAGGCAGCGTTTCCTCCGGATCATAGCGCTTGAGATCATAGAACGCGTCCCCCACCAGAACCGCCTCGCGCGCGCTGGCGGTGCTGATGTCGCGCACATTGATCAGTTCCTGTGCGAAAACCAGCGCCAGGATCAGTGCATGCAACGCCCCGACACGGGTAAAGATCGGGCCGGCCAGGTCGGACTTTGCCTCACCCGAGCGGCACAGTATCGCCCGGGTCAGCCCATAGGCCGACAATGCCAGCACCAGAGTTGCTGCAACGAACACGAACGCCGCAACCGGAACCGGCAGTTGGAACAGAGTTTGCATCCGATTGTAACTCCTGTCGGGAGGGTCGAAAACACCCCCGCCGGTCCCGGAGTATGCGTTGCCGAACCGGTTCCGGCAAGCAGCGCTTGATCCCGCCGTCGCGGGACGCTAGGCCTGCTGCCATGCGGATCATTCGGGATTACAAATTCGTCGAACCTGCCGACCGGGGCGCCAGTGTCGCCATCGGCAATTTCGATGGTGTGCATATCGGGCATCGCTCGGTGATCGAGCTGGCGCGGCAGGCCGCGCCCGACGTACCGCTTGGCGTGATGACCTTCGAGCCACATCCGCGCGAGTATTTCGCCCCCGACAGTCCGCCCTTTCGCCTGATGCGTGGCCCGGCACGCGCGCATCGGCTGCAAAAACTGGGTGTAGAACGGTTGTATGAGTTGCCTTTCAACGCCGCGCTGGCCGGGCTGACACCCGAAGAATTCGCGCGCAGCGTCATCTGCGACGGGCTGGGCCTGGCTCATGTCGTGATCGGTGCCGATTTCTGTTTCGGCAAGGGCCGCAGCGGCAATGCCGCCGACATGGTCCGGTTTGGTCAGGAAATGGGGTTCGGCGTCACCGTTGCGCCGCTTCTGGAACAGACCGAGCGCGTGATCTCGTCGACCGCGATCCGCACCGCGCTGAGCGACGGCCGCCCGCGCGACGCCGCCGCGATGCTGGGCCATTGGCACCGGATCGAGGGCGAAGTGATCGGTGGCGAGCAGCGCGGGCGCGAATTGGGCTTTCCCACCGCCAACATGTCCATCGACGGGCTGCACCCGCCCCGGTTTGGCGTCTATGCGGTGCTAGTCGATGTTCTGGACGGACCGCACAAGGGCAGCTATCGCGGTGCTGCTTCGGTCGGGGTACGGCCGATGTTCAACGGCGAGCAACCCAATATCGAAACCTTTCTGTTCGACTTCTCCGGCGATCTCTATGGCGCAACGCTGAGCGTCGGGCTGGTCGAGTATCTGCGCCCCGAAATGACCTTTGACGGGCTGGACGCCCTTATCGCGCAGATGGACGCCGATTGCGCCCGCGCCCGCGACATCCTGGCGGCGCCATGAAGGATCCGATCGAGCGCTACGGGCTGCGCCCGCGGTTCTGGGAGCGCAAGCCGTTGGCGCGGCTGAACAAGACCGAATGGGAGGCGCTGTGCGACGGTTGCGGCAAATGCTGCCTCAATAAGCTCGAGGACGAGGATACCGGCGAGGTCGAACTAACCCGGGTCGCTTGCCGACTGCTGGATGACGAGAGCTGTCATTGCACGCAATACCCGATCCGGCACCAGTTCGTGCCCGATTGCATCGTGCTGACCCCCGACAACCTGGACAGCCACGCCTATTGGATGCCCCGCACCTGCGCCTATCGATTGCTTTGGGAGGGCAAGCCGCTTTACGACTGGCACCCGCTGATCTCGGGCGACCCCGAAAGCGTGCATCGCGCGGGCGTATCGGTGCGCGGCATCACCGTATCCGAGTTTGAAACCCCCGAAGAAGACTGGGAAGACCATATCATCGAGGAGCCGATCTGATGTTCTTTGCCTCTGACAATTCCGGTCCCGTCCATACCGAGATCCTTGCGGCCCTGACCGAGGCCAACCAGGGCTATGCCATGGCCTATGGGGCAGACCCGCAGATGCAGGCGGTGCAGGAGAAAATTCGTCGAATTTTCGAGGCGCCTGACGCGGCGGTTTATCTGGTGGCAACCGGAACGGCGGCCAACTCTCTGGCACTCGCAACCCTGTCTCAACCGTGGCAGACGATCTTCTGCTCGCCCGTCGCCCATATCCACGAGGACGAGTGCAACGCGCCCGAGTTCTATTCGGGCGGCGCCAAACTGACGCTTGTGTCCGGCGGCGACCGGATGACACCCGAGGCGCTGCGCGCCTCTATTACCGGCGAGGAGACCCGTGGCGTGCACGGGCCGCAGCGCGGCCCGGTCTCGATCACCCAGGTGACCGAACGCGGTGGCGTCTATTCCATTGCCGAATTGCAGGCGCTTTGCGCTGTGGCCAAGGAGTACGGCCTGCCGGTGCACCTGGATGGCGCACGCTTTGCCAATGCGCTGGTCGCCCTCAACGCCTCACCCGCCGAGATGACCTGGAAGGCCGGCGTTGACGCGGTCAGCTTTGGCGGCACCAAGAACGGCTGCATGGGGGTCGAGGCGGTGATCTTCTTCGACCCGAAACATGCCTGGGAATTCGAGCTGCGCCGCAAGCGCGGCGCGCATCTCTTTTCCAAACACCGCTATCTGTCGGCACAGATGGATGCCTATCTGACCGACGATCTCTGGCTGCGCTCGGCGCGGCGGGCCAATGACAATTGCGCCCGCCTGGTCGGCGGGCTGCGGGCGGCGGGCGCCAGCTTCCTGCACGAGCCGCAGGCCAACATCGTCTTTGCCAGCTTTCCCCGCGCGACCCACCGACGACTGATGGGTGCGGGCGCGTCCTATCACCTGTGGGGCGCGGAGCTGGAGGGCGCGGACGAGAACGAGATGCTGGCCTGTCGCATGGTTTGCGACTGGTCTATCGGTACGGATCAGATAGACCAGTTCCTTTCCTTGCTCTGAAGGGGTGCAGGGGGCGCTGCCCCCGGTGCAAAATTCGTAGAATTTTGTCACCTCCCCCGGAGTATTTTTGGCGAAATGAAGAGGCGTGCTCAGCCTGCCCGCGACCAGAGCGCGCGGATATGGGTCGCCGTCTCTGCCGGGTGGCTGATGGGCAGCATATGGCCCGCACCCGAGATAACCTTTTCCGTTGCATTGGGCAGGCGACGTTCGAGGCCCTTCGAAATTGCCTCCATCACGGGGTGGGTCAATGCGCCCCGCAACAGCAGCACCGGCATCGCCGCACGATCGAGCCTCCCTGGCGCCAGAAGCTCGGCGGTGTCGTCGAACAGCGCCGCATCCATCGTCGGCACCACATGGATGCCCCGGATCATGGCAGCGCGGGTCGCTTCGGGCAGATCGGGCCAGCGCGGGCTTGAGGCGGTGCTCCACATCCGGTTGAAAAGCCGCGCGGCAAGCGCACGGTCTCCGGCCAATAGCGCATCGAGATAGGGCTGTGCGTCGCTCGCGTGGCTGTCGATCAACTCGGGCGCGTCCTGGCGGGCCACAGCAAAAAAGACCGGTTCAATCAGGGTCAGGCTGCGCACCCGTTCGGGGTGTTCCACCGCCAGGCGCAGCGCCACCGTGGCGCCGAAGGAATGGCCGATCACATCCATCGGTGCCTCGGTCAGGCAGGTCTCGGCGATGCCCAGTATACGGTCCTGAAAACAACCCTGCCCGTCCCAGTCCGGGCTGCGCCCGTGGCTGAGCATGTCGGGGGCGGTAAAGCGTGCCTCTTCCCCCAGAATCCGGGTCAGCCCCTTCCAGGCGCCGGAATGGGCGATGGTGCAATGCAGAGCCAGCACCGGGCGTGGACCATGGCCGAAATGGCTGACATGGGCGACTTGCGGCAGGGTCTGCGCCACCCTCACCCCTTCATCTCCGCCAGATGGGCGTCGAGATCGTCGAGCCTATCCTGGCCCCAGAACCGCTGTCCGTCAGCGGTGATGTAGAAAGGTGCGCCAAAGACACCGCGCTCGACCGCCTCTTCGAGATTGGCGGCATAGGTTTCGGACCCGGCCAGCAGGCCGCTATCGGCCAATCCCGGGTCGAACCCGGCGCTGGACAGGCAGTCGCGGATCACTTCATCCTGAGCGATATCGCGATCCTCTGCCCAGCAGGCGCGCAGGATGCCATGGCAGAGCGCACCCTGATCGCCACCGCCTGCTTGCCCAGCCGCGATGATCGCATAGGAGGACGGTGCGGCATTGGTCGGCCAGAAAGCCGGCTTCATGTTCAGGGGCAATCCTGTCTTTCGCGTCTGGCGCTGCAACTCTTGCGCGCGATATTCGATACGCGACGGGTGGCGATCCTTGGGCGGCACGCCACCGGTACGGGCAAACAGCGCCATGATGTCTATCGGCTTGTAGGCGATTTTCACCTCATGGCGGGCAGCGATCTCCTCCAGACGCTGCCCCGCGAGATAGGAGAAAGGGGAAAGTGTCGCAAAAAAGTAGTCGATATCAGCCATATTCGTTTTCTCCGCTGCCTGCGCTTTGCGGGACCGTACGCCCATGCTAAGCGGTGTCAACATCACGAATCTGTCACAACAGACAGTGCTGCCTGGGGATAATCGTCATGCCGTCACTCACCGAGCCCAAGCTGATCGCTGGGAACGCCAACCTTCCGCTTGCCCGCTCCATCGCCCGCCGTATGAGCCTCTATCGCGGGGTCGACCAGGGGCTGGTCAATGCTCGGGTAGAGCGGTTTAACGACGGCGAGATTTTCGTCGAAGTGTTCGAAAATGTCCGCGGCGAGGACATGTTCATCATCCAGCCCACCTCGAACCCGGCGAATGACAATCTGATGGAGTTGCTGATCATCGCCGATGCGCTGCGCCGGTCGTCGGCCAGCCGGATCACCGCGGTCATACCCTATTTCGGCTATGCCCGGCAGGATCGCCGCACCAAGGCGCGCACCCCGATCAGCGCCAAGCTGGTCGCCAACATGTTGACCGGCGCCGGGATCGAACGGATCCTGACCATGGACCTGCACGCGGCCCAGATTCAGGGCTTCTTCGACATTCCGGTCGACAACCTTTATGCCTCGCCGATCTTTGCGCTGGATGTGCGCACTCAGTTCAAAGAGCGGATGGCCGATCTGATGGTGGTGTCTCCGGATGTGGGCGGCGTGGCCCGCGCGCGTGAACTCGCCAAACGGATCAATGCACCGCTCTCGATCGTCGACAAACGCCGCGAGAAACCTGGTGAAGTGGCCGAGATGACGGTGATCGGTGATGTGACCGACAAGATCTGCCTGATCGTCGACGACATCTGCGACACGGCCGGAACCCTTTGCAAAGCAGCTCAGGTGCTGCTCGACAATGGCGCGCGCGAGGTTCATTCCTATATCTCGCACGGGGTGATGAGCGGTCCAGCGGTCGAGCGGGTCAGCAACTCGGTGATGAAATCGCTGGTAATCACGGACTCGATCCAGCCAACGGCCGAAATTCTGGCGGCGCCGAATATCCGCGTGGTCCCGACCGCGCCGATCTTTACCCAGGCAATCCTGAATATCTGGAACGGCACCTCGGTTTCATCGCTGTTCGAAGACAAGACTTTGCGCCCGATCTACGAGTCGCTCTATCACATGGACTGAGACCGGATTCCGGTTCAAACGAACCGGAATCCGGTCGGCGCCCCAGAAAATTCGACGAATTTTCTGGGGTCACCGCAGCTGGTCAGATCACCTCCCAGTCGTCTTCGTTCTGGACCTCGCCGATCGCAGTCCATCCCAGCCGCAGACGAGCGACGCGGGTATCGGCCCAGGTTCGGAATACCAGATCAAAACCTTCGGGCGAGACATTCTCCGCCTTGACCTCGGCCCGCACAGCCGCACCGGTATCCACATCCCACAGCGAGATTGAAACCATCACTACCGGTGCAGACCGAAAGGGCTGCTCGAAACCGATGGGTTTGCGCCTTTCGCGGGTGCCCGAGCCGGTCCACATGTCACCGCCATTCTCGAAATCAGAGAACATCGTCTCGTCGCCCTGCTGAATGGCGACGGAATGGGAAGAAAGAAGCTTCATTGGCTCTAAATCCGGGCAGTCCTTGTCTGTTACCTGCGTCTTACCCGGTCAATCGGGCCAAAGCTTGACGCAAAAAGGGCCAGCCCGTTGCCCGGCTGGCCCATGTTCATCTCCCATGCGCGACAGAGGCTCAAAGCCCCATATGTGTGCCCAGGGCCTCCATATCGGCCAAGAGCTTGGCTGCGTCGTCAACGACGCTGGTATGCTCTTGCCCTTTGGCAGCCTCGTGCGAGCTGCGCGCCTCGGCGATCAGTTCGTCCAGATGCGCACGCGTCACCTCGGTTACCGGAATGGCTTTCTCGGCCAGCACCGACAGCGTGTCGGCGCCGATCTGGGCAAAGCCGCCCGTGACCAGGTATTCGCTGGTGCCTTCGGGTCCTTCGACCTTGAGCACCCCGGGGCGCAGCGTGGTGATGGTGGGGGCATGATCGGGCATCGCCGTCATGTCCCCGTCCGCGCCGGGAATCTGGACCGCGCTGACCTGAAGCGACGCGAGGCGGCGCTCCGGGCTGACGAGGTCGAATTGCATCGTGTTTGCCATCAGGGATACTCCTTAGGCGGCTTCTGCGGCCATCCGCTCGGCTTTGGCGATCACTTCATCGATGCCGCCAACCATGTAGAAGGCGCCTTCGGGCAGGTGGTCGTACTCACCGGCCACAACCGCCTTGAACGACGAGATGGTGTCTTCCAGCGGAACCTGCACACCGTCCGAGCCGGTGAACACTTTCGCCACGTCGAAGGGCTGGCTGAGGAAACGCTGGATTTTCCGGGCGCGGGCCACGGTCAGCTTGTCCTCTTCGCTCAGTTCATCCATGCCGAGGATGGCGATGATGTCCTGAAGCGACTTGTAGCGCTGGAGGATACCCTGAACGTCACGGGCAACCTGATAGTGCTCTTCACCGACAACCTGCGGGTCGAGGATCCGCGACGACGAGTCGAGCGGGTCCACCGCCGGATAGATACCCAGTTCCGAGATCGCACGCGACAGAACGGTGGTCGCGTCGAGGTGCGCAAAGGTGGTTGCCGGCGCGGGGTCGGTAAGGTCGTCCGCGGGAACGTAGACGGCCTGGATCGAGGTGATCGAGCCTGCCTTGGTCGAGGTAATGCGTTCCTGCATCGCGCCCATGTCGGTGGCCAGCGTCGGCTGGTAACCCACGGCCGAGGGGATACGGCCGAGCAGAGCGGACACTTCGGAACCGGCCTGGGTAAAGCGGAAGATGTTGTCCACGAAGAACAGAACGTCGGTACCGGACTGGTCGCGGAATTGCTCGGCCAGGGTCAGGCCGGTCAGGGCGACGCGGGCACGGGCTCCCGGAGGCTCGTTCATCTGGCCGTAAACCAAGGCCACCTGCGACTCTTCCAGGTTATCCGGTTTGATAACGTTGGATTCGATCATCTCGTGGTAGAGGTCGTTGCCCTCACGGGTCCGTTCACCCACACCCGCGAACACCGAGAAACCCGAGTGCACTTTTGCGATGTTGTTGATCAGTTCCATGATGAGAACGGTCTTGCCCACGCCGGCGCCGCCGAACAGGCCGATCTTGCCGCCCTTGGAGTAAGGGGCAAGCAGGTCGATGACCTTGATGCCGGTGACCAGGATGTCGGTCGCGGTCGACTGTTCTTCGAACTCGGGTGCAGGCTGGTGGATGGCACGGGTCTCGGTCGCGTTGACCGGGCCCTTTTCGTCCACCGGCTCGCCGATCACGTTCAGGATGCGGCCCAGGGTGGCATTGCCAACCGGCACCGAGATCGGGCCGCCGGTGTCGGACACCACCGCGCCACGGACCAGACCTTCGGTCGCGTCCATCGCGATGGTGCGGACGGTGTTCTCGCCCAAGTGCTGAGCCACTTCGAGAACGAGGCGCTTGCCGTTGTTCTCGGTTTCCAGCGCGTTCAGAATTTCAGGCAGTGCGTCATCGAACTGGACGTCGACGACGGCCCCGATGATCTGCGTGACTTTGCCTTTTGCATTCGCCATGTTTCGTCTCCGGATTTTCTTACAGCGCCTCGGCGCCGGAAATGATTTCGATCAGCTCGTTGGTGATGACGGCCTGACGCGAGCGGTTGAATTCGATGGTCAGCTTGTCGATCATCTCGCCCGCGTTGCGGGTCGCGTTGTCCATCGCCGACATCCGGGCACCCTGTTCCGAGGCCCCGTTTTCGAGCAGAGCCGAGAAGATCTGCGTCGCCACGCCACGCGGCAGCAGGTCGGCAAGGATCGCCTCTTCGCTGGGCTCGTAGTCAAACAGCGCAACTTCGTCGCCCTCGCCTTCGGTTTCGAAGGCCGCCGGGATGATCTGCTGCGCGGTCGGCACCTGGGTCACGACGTTCTCGAACTTCGCGTAGAAGATCGTGGCAACGTCGAATTCACCGTCATCGAACCGCGCAAGAACGTCGCGTGCGATATCCTGTGCATTGGCGTAGCCAAGGGATTTGACACCGCTCAGGTCAACGTGACCCACCATGTTGGCGGCAAAGTCACGTTTGATCGAATCGCGGCCCTTCTTGCCGACGGTCAGGATCTTGACCGTCTTGCCCTTGGCCAGCAGCTCGTGTGCCCGAGCGCGGGCCAACTTGGCGATGTTCGAATTGAACCCACCGCACAGACCGCGTTCGGCCGTCATGACGACCAGCAGATGCACCTGATCGCTGCCCGTACCACGGAGCAGAAGGGGCGCACTGTCGCTGCCGCCGACCGAGGCCGCCAGCCCCGCCATCACGGCATTGAACCGTTCGGCATAGGGGCGGGCCGCTTCAGCGGATTCCTGGGCGCGGCGGAGCTTTGCCGCCGCGACCATTTGCATGGCTTTGGTGATCTTGCGGGTCGATTTGACCGACTCGATCCTGTTTTTAAGGTCCTTGAGAGAAGGCATGTCCCAACTCTCTCCTTATGCGAACGTGGCGGCGTATTCGTCGATCGCTGCCTTGAGTTTGTCCTCGGCGTCGCCCTTGATCTTGGGATCGTCCTTGGTGATCCACTCAAGAACATCGGCCCGCTTGCCGCGCATATGCGCGATCAGGCCCGCTTCCCACCGGCCAACGTCCTTAAGGGCGATCTTGTCGAGATAGCCTTTGGTGCCAGCAAAGATGACGCAGACGATTTCCGCGTTGGTCAGCGGCGAATACTGCGGCTGTTTCATCAGCTCGGTCAGGCGCGCGCCACGGTTCAGCAGCTGCTGGGTTGCGGCGTCCAGGTCAGAACCGAACTGGGCAAAGGCCGCCATCTCGCGATACTGGGCCAGCGACAGTTTCACCGGACCAGCAACGGTTTTCATCGCGTTGGTCTGGGCCGAAGAACCCACGCGCGACACCGACAGACCGGTGTTCACAGCGGGGCGGATGCCCTGGTAGAACAGTTCGGTTTCCAGGAAGATCTGGCCGTCGGTGATCGAGATCACGTTGGTCGGGATAAAGGCCGACACGTCGCCGCCCTGGGTTTCGATGACGGGCAGAGCGGTCAGCGAGCCAGCACCGAAGTCCTCGCTCAGCTTTGCCGAACGCTCCAGCAGCCGCGAGTGCAGATAGAAAACGTCGCCCGGATAGGCTTCGCGTCCGGGCGGACGGCGCAGCAGCAGCGACATCTGACGATAGGCCACAGCTTGTTTGGACAGGTCATCGTAGATGATCAGCGCGTGACGGCCGTTGTCGCGGAAATACTCGGCCATCGCAGTTGCGGCATAAGGCGCCAGGAACTGCATCGGCGCGGGGTCGGATGCGGTGGCTGCCACGACGATGGAGTATTCCATCGCGCCGTTCTCTTCGAGCTTCTTGACCAGCTGGGCCACGGTCGAGCGCTTCTGGCCAACAGCCACGTAGACGCAGTAGAGCTTCTTGCTCTCGTCGTCGCCAGCGGCATCATTATAGGATTTCTGGTTCAGGATGGTGTCGAGCGCGATTGCGGTCTTGCCGGTCTGACGGTCGCCGATGATCAGCTCGCGCTGGCCGCGGCCGATCGGGATCATCGAGTCGACGGCCTTGAGGCCGGTCGCCATCGGCTCGTGCACCGATTTACGCGGGATGATGCCGGGCGCCTTGACGTCGGCAACGCCGCGCTGCTTGGCATTGATCGGGCCCTTGCCGTCGATCGGGTTCCCCAGACCGTCGACAACGCGGCCCAGCAGCTCGTCGCCCTGCGGCACGTCCACGATGGAGTTGGTGCGCTTGACGGTGTCGCCTTCCTTGATGTCCCGGTCGGAGCCGAAGATCACGACGCCGACGTTGTCGCTTTCCAGGTTCAGCGCCATGCCCATGATGCCGCCCGGGAATTCGACCATTTCACCGGCCTGAACATTGTCGAGGCCGTAAACGCGGGCGATACCGTCGCCGACGCTCAGCACCCGGCCGATTTCGGCCACTTCTGCTTCCTGACCAAAATTCTTGATCTGGTCCTTCAGGATTGCAGAAATCTCTGCAGCTTGGATACCCATTTATCCGACCTCTTTCATTGCATTCTGGAGGGAGTTGAGCTTGGAGCGGATCGAGCTGTCGATCATCTTCGAGCCAACTTTGACGACAAGACCGCCGATGAGGCTTTCATCCACGGTCGCATTGATGGTAACCGATTTGCCAACCTTTTCGCTCAGCGTCTTGGTCAGCTTTTCGATCTGGGTCTTGGTCAGCGCCTTGGCCGATGCGACCTCTGCCGTGACTTCGCCGCGCGCCTCTGCCAGCGCATCGCGCAGCGCGTTCAGCAGTTGCGGCAGCACGAACAGGCGCCGTTTCTGCGCCATCAGGCCCAGCGCGTTGGCCAGCACCGGATTCAGTTTCATCTTCTTGGCAACCGCCGTGATCGCGGCCTCCTGATCGGCGCGCGAGACCAGCGGCGAGGCGATCAGGCTGCGCAGATCGGCGCTTTCACCCAGGGCGGCGGTCAGATCGTTGATGCCGGTTTCCAGCCCCTGGAGGTCGTTATTGTCTTGCGCGATCGCAAAGATCGCGGTGGCATAGCGCTCGGCGATGCCTGCGGAAATCGAAGCTGGTTCGGACACGTCCACCCTTCCGATATTTTGGCCCCGAACGCGCGTGGCGCGCGACCCCGGGGGCGTGAAGATACCCCGCCCTGGCGGCAGGTCATCAAAATCAGGGGGGATGTAGCAGAGCAGTCCCAGTGTCGCAATATAGTATAGCGATAACGGCTTTGGACCCAAATCCTGCGTTTTCAAGGCGTTACCTGAACTGCGACCCTTTGGACCCTCTTAAGTGGTTGAAAAATGTTACCCGTTTGCAGCTTTTCGCGATTCCTGTGACGCATCCGGGGCCTGATCAGGCCGGCTTCAACAACCCGTCCAGCGCCTTGACCGGGCGGCGCGTGGCGTCGCGCACCGGGTTTCCGCGCGGCGGATGCACTCGTTTCGAGACCTCGACGATGAACACCCCACCCGCCATGATGGTGGGCAGGCGAGTTCCGGTCCGCTCGATCAGAGCGCCCGATTTCAGCCAGAACCGTTTGAACGAGGGCGGCTGATACAGGGCCGAGCAATGAAACTCGGGCAGGAACTGGTGCTTGCGCAGCTGGGTCTCCAGCTGGCCAAGTGTATAGGGGCGGCCAAAGCCGAATGGCGTCTTGTCCGAACGTGACCACAGCCCGGCCCGGTTGGGTACCACGAATATCGCCTTGCCCCCCGGCCCCAGCACCCGCCAGCATTCATCGAGCACCTGGGTTGGGTGTTCTGAGGTTTCAAGCCCGTGCATCACCACCAGCCGGTCCACATGACCGGTCTCGATCGGCCACAGCGTCTCTTCGCACAGGACCGAGACATTGGGCATTCCAGCGGGCCAGGGCATCACCCCTTGCGGGCCGGGCATCAGGCCGATCACCCGCCGCGCCTCGGCCAGATAAGGCCTGAGCAGCGGCACCGCAAAGCCGAAGCCCGCTACCGTCTGGCCCTTGGCCTCGGGCCAGATCTCCAGCAGTCGGCCACGGATCGCCGCCTGCGCCGCCCGCCCCAATGTGCTGCGGTAGTAGAAATTCCTCAAGTCCTGCACGTCCAGATGCATTGCAGCCGCTCGCCCGATCTGTTTGGCTGGGGCAGTCTAGCAACGAAAGGCCAAAAGACCATGCCCCTTGAAATCGTTACGGTCCCATGCCTAAGCGACAATTACGCCTTCCTCGTACATGACAGCGATAGCGGCAAGACCGCGCTGGTCGACGCCCCCGAAGCAGCGCCCATCCAGGCCGAACTGAACCGCCACGACTGGTCGCTGGATCAGGTCTGGCTGACTCATCACCACTGGGACCATGTCGACGGGCTCGAGGCGCTGCGCACCCGCTATGACCCCACGGTGATCGGGGCCGAGGCTGATGCCCATCGCCTGCCTCCGCTGGACCTGGCCGTGTCCGAGGGCGACCGGTTCGAGTTCGGAGGCGCAACGGTCGAAGTCATCGACGTCTCGGGCCATACTGTCGGGCATATCGCCCTTTACCTGCCCGCAGCCAAGGCAGTCTTTACCGCCGACAGTCTGATGGCGCTGGGATGCGGTCGCCTGTTCGAGGGCACGCCGGACCAGATGTGGGCCAGCCTTTCGAAACTCGCCGCCCTGCCCGACGACACGCTGGTGTGCAGCGGCCACGAATACACCCAGTCGAACGCCCGTTTCGCGCTGACCGTCGATCCCGACAATGCAGCCTTGAAAACTCGCGCCTCAGAGATAGATCAAGCGAGGGCCGAGGGGCGTGCTACCGTTCCCAGCCTGCTGTCGCTGGAAAAGTCCACCAACCCGTTCCTGCGCGCAGCCGATCCCGGTATCCAGAGCCATCTGGGCATGCAGGGCGCCGACCCCGCCCGTGTCTTCGCGGAAATCCGCGCCCGCAAGGACCGGTTCTGATGCCGCAAATGCAACATTCGCGCCACCTGTCACCAGAAATGTGAGCGGCAAAGTCAAGAAAACCCTTGAAGAGCCGCACACATCAACCAAACTCTAATACTATGAGCACATGGTTGGATGTGGGGTCCGACCGCTACTCGGCCCCCTCCCGACCCAAGACAGAGGAGCACGCCTGTGCCTTCATTCTCGAGCACACTTGAGCAGGCCATTCACGCCGCCCTGGCGGCTGCAAACGAACGGCGCCACGAATTCGCCACTCTGGAGCATCTGCTGCTGGCGCTGCTGGACGAACCCGACGCCATTCGGGTGATGCAGGCGTGCAGCGTCGATCTGAAGGAATTGCGCGATACCCTGGTGGAATTCATCGACGAGGATCTGTCGAACCTCGTCACCGATATCGACGGGTCCGAGGCGGTACCGACCGCCGCGTTCCAGCGCGTGATCCAGCGCGCCGCGATCCATGTGCAAAGCTCGGGCCGAACCGAGGTGACAGGCGCCAACGTGCTGGTCGCGATCTTTGCCGAACGGGAATCGAACGCCGCCTATTTCCTGCAGGAACAGGACATGACCCGCTATGACGCGGTGAACTTCATCGCACATGGCGTCGCCAAGGATCCCGCCTATGGCGAGAACCGCCCGGTGACCGGCGCCGAACATGGCGAGGAAGAGACATCGAGTGCGCCCTCCGGCGACGGCGAGCAGAAGGAAAGCGCGCTGTCCAAGTATTGCGTCAACCTGAACGCCAAATCGCGCGCCGGCGACATCGACCCGCTGATCGGCCGTGACCACGAGGTCGAACGCTGCATCCAGGTCCTGTGTCGCCGCCGCAAGAACAACCCGCTTCTGGTGGGCGATCCCGGCGTTGGCAAGACTGCCATCGCCGAGGGGCTGGCACGCAAGATCGTCGCCGGGGACATCCCCGAGGTGCTGTCAAAGACCACCATCTATTCGCTCGACATGGGCGCGCTGCTGGCGGGCACCCGCTATCGCGGCGATTTCGAAGAACGGCTCAAGGCCGTGGTCAACGAGCTTGAGGATCATCCCGACGCGGTGCTGTTCATCGACGAGATCCATACCGTGATCGGTGCCGGGGCCACCTCGGGCGGGGCGATGGATGCCTCGAACCTGCTGAAACCTGCGTTGCAGGGCGGCAAGCTGCGCACCATGGGGTCGACCACCTACAAGGAGTTCCGCCAGCATTTCGAGAAGGACCGCGCGCTCAGCCGCCGGTTCCAGAAGATCGACGTGAACGAACCCACGGTCGAGGACAGCGTCAAGATCCTGAAAGGGCTCAAACCCTATTTCGAGGAGCATCACGAGGTCCGCTATACCGCTGATGCGATCAAGTCGGCGGTGGAACTCAGCGCACGCTACATCAACGACCGCAAGCTGCCCGACAAGGCGATCGACGTGATCGACGAGGCCGGAGCGGCGCAGCATCTGGTTGCCGAAAGCAAGCGGCGCAAGACTATCGGCGTCAAGGAGATCGAGGCCGTGGTGGCCAAGATCGCCCGCATACCGCCCAAGAACGTCACCAAGGACGATGCCGAGGTTCTGAAAGATCTCGAAGCCAGCCTGAAACGGGTGGTGTTCGGCCAGGACAAGGCGATCGAGGCCCTGTCGAGCGCCATCAAACTGGCGCGCGCAGGCCTGCGCGAGCCGGAAAAACCGATCGGCAACTACCTGTTCGCCGGTCCCACTGGTGTCGGCAAGACCGAGGTGGCCAAGCAACTGGCCGAGACGCTGGGCGTGGAACTGCTGCGCTTCGACATGTCGGAATACATGGAGAAACACGCCGTCTCGCGCCTGATCGGCGCACCGCCGGGCTATGTCGGCTTTGATCAGGGCGGGCTTCTGACCGACGGCGTCGACCAGCATCCCCATTGCGTGCTGCTGCTGGACGAGATCGAAAAGGCGCATCCGGATGTCTACAACATCCTGTTGCAGGTGATGGATCACGGCCAGCTGACCGACCATAACGGGCGCACGGTCAATTTCCGCAACGTAGTGCTGATCATGACCTCGAACGCAGGGGCTTCGGAACAGGCGAAATCGGCCATCGGTTTTGGCCGCGACCGGCGCGAGGGCGAGGATACCGCCGCCATCGAGCGCACCTTCACGCCCGAGTTCCGAAACCGTCTGGACGCAGTGATCTCGTTTGCGCCGCTGCCCAAGGAGGTCATCCTGCAGGTGGTCGAAAAGTTCGTGCTACAACTGGAGGCCCAGCTGATGGATCGCCATGTGCATATCGAACTGACCCCGCAGGCCGCCGAGTGGCTGGCAGACAAGGGCTATGACGACAAGATGGGCGCCCGCCCGCTGGGCCGGGTGATCCAGGAGCACATCAAGAAGCCGCTGGCCGAGGAACTGCTGTTCGGCAAGCTGGCCAAGGGCGGTGTCGTCCGGGTCAGCGTCAAGGGCGGCGAACTGGTGCTGCAGATCGACGGGCCCGACCGGCCGCGAATTTCCGGCGACAAGCCACCGCTGCTGACCGCCGATTGATGCGCCTGGGGCTGACGCTCGTGTTTTCGCTCGCCGCCTTGCCCGCGGCGAGCGATCCTGTTCTGGACCTGCCAATTGCCTGTACCCTGGGCGAGACCTGTCACATCCAGCAATATGTCGACCGCGATCCCGGCACGGGTGCGCGCGACTTCACCTGCGGCGGACTCAGCTATGATGGGCACAAGGGCACCGATTTCGCGCTGGCCACCATGGCCCGGATGCGTGCCGGTGTCGATGTTCTGGCCACGGCGCCCGGCATCGTTACCGGGCTGCGCGACGGGGTTGAGGACCGCGTCTATGGCCCCGACAATGCCGCGGCGGTCAAGGGCCGCGAATGCGGCAATGGGGTTGTGCTGCGGCACGAAGACGGCTGGGAAACTCAGTATTGCCATCTCAAGAATGGCTCGGTCAGCGTGCGCAAAGGCGACCGGGTCGAAAGCGGCACGGTTCTGGGTCAGGTCGGGATCAGCGGCAAGGCCCAGTTTCCGCATGTGCATCTTTCGGTTCGCCACAACGGAGAGGTGGTCGACCCGTTCCACACCGGCGACGTGACGCAGTGCGGCGCATCCTCGGGCAGCCTCTGGCGAGAAACGCCCGCCTACGCGGCCAGCGGGCTGCTCGACGCGGGCTTTTCCGACGCGGTTCCCGACTACGACCAGGTCAAGGACGGGACCGCCGCCCGCCCCGATCTGCCTGCGGACGCAGGTGCGCTGGTATTCTACATACTGGCCTTTGGCGGGCAGGCCGGCGATATCGTTCGGCTGACCATCGAGGGTCCGCAAGGGCTGCTGATCCAGCAGGATTCGGCGCTGGACCGCGCCCAGGCCCAATTCTTTCGCGCCGCGGGCCGACGGCTCAAGGGCGCGTCCTGGCCCGGTGGAATATATCAAGGTACAGCAACGCTGTTGCGCAGCGGGGTCGAGGTTGACCGGGTACGGTCAGCGGTATCGGTGAACTAGCCGCTATTTCTCGGTCAGCTTCAGTTCGATCCGCCGGTTCTGCGCCCGCGCCTCGGCCGTATCCGCAGGATTGACGGGCTGGTATTCGCCGAACCCGTTCGCTGACAGGCGGTCAGGCGGCAGACCCAGCGCATCGACCATGTAGCGCACCACCGACAGTGCCCGGCCCTGGCTCAACTCCCAGTTATCGGCATATTTGCCGGTGCCCAAGAGCGGCACGTTGTCGGTATGCCCATCGACCCGGATCACCCAGTTGATTTCCGGCGGGATATCGGCGGCGATGGCGCGCAGGATACGAGCCACCTTGGCGATCTCGAACTGACCCTCGGGCGACAGATCGGCGCTACCCGGATCGAACAGTACTTCGGACGAGAACACGAAACGGTCGCCCTCGATCCGCACGCCTTCCTGATTACCCAGCACGTCGCGTAGCCGCCCGAAGAACTCAGAGCGATAGCGCTCCAGATCCTTGGCCTGTTCGGCCAGTACGCGTGCCTCCTCCTCAAGCCGCTTGCGCTCGGCCTCTTCCAGAAGGCGGCGCTTGCGCTCCTCGGAGGCGGCACGGGCCAGCGCAGCGTTCAGGTCCTGGCCCAGGCTTTGCAACTGCACTTCGGCAGAGGCGTTGCGGGCCTTGTAATCATCCAGCAACGCCTGAAGGCTGCCCAGCTGGTTGCGCAGGGCCGCGACCTGCTGGTTCAACAGTGCGGTCTGGCGCTGCGCCTCGGTCGAGACCGCCTGTTCCTCGCTCAACGCCGCTCGGGCCTGCGCCAGCAGCGCGGCGCGTTCCTCGGCCAGGCTGCGCTGGCGGGCGGCACTGCCTTCCGCCTCGGTCTGCGCATCGAGCGCCGCCAGCAGGCGCCGCTGCAACACCTCGTTATCCGAGGCGGCGGCCTGCGCACGTTCCAGCGTTTCCAGCGCCATCAGCAGCCGCGCCTCGACCGAGGCGCGATCTTCGGCGGTGGAATCGGCGGCGGCGCGCGCGGCGGTCAGATCGGCGCGCGCGCGCGCCAATTCAGCCTCCAGCCCGGCTCGGACGCTGGCCGCCTCGGCCTCGCCACGCGCCAGACGCGCCTCCAGATCGGTGCGGGTGGTGTCAGCCTCGGCGCGGGCCTTGGCCAGTTCCGCCTCAAGCGCCTCACGGGCCGCGGCATGTTCGGATTGCAGCCGGTCAAGCTCATCTTGATATTGCGAGCGGGTCGCCACGGTGGCGGCGCGCTGCCGGGCCAGGGCCGCTTCAAGCGCGCTTTGCGTTTCTTCCGCATGGGCGCGCGCTGCGGCCAGCGCGGCGCGGGTCTCGCCCCCTTCGGCGCGGATACGATCCAACTCCGCCTCGAGCGCATTCACCCGCGCGGCATCCTCGGAGCGGGCCACCTCCATCTGGCCCAGCACCCGTGTCAGACGTTCGGCGAGTTCGTCGCGCTCGCGCGCCTGCGCGCGTGCGGCCTCGATCTGGTCCAGCGCCTCGGCCAGTTTCGCATTCAGCTGCTCGCGCGCGGCATCCGCCGCCGCCAGCAGGGTCAGCGTATCCTCGGCCTCACGGCGCTGCGCCTCGAGCGCAAGGGTCATCGCGGTGAGTTCCGCATCCGCATTTTCAAGCTTTTCCCGCAGGGCCTGAGCGGCGGCGGCCTCGGCCAGTCGGGCGGCCTCTTCCTCGCTCAGCTGCTGTTCCAGCGTGCTGATCTGCGCGGCGTTCTCTTCGCCCGAGCGGCGCAGATCGGCGATCATCGCCTCCAACGCCTCGCGCCGGGCTGCGGCCAGCCTTGCCGCCTCGGCCCGGTCGTCGATCTCGTCACGAGCCTGCGCCAGTGCCAGGTTCAACGCCTCCTGTTCGCTAAGAAGCCGGCCCCGCTCGGCCTCAAGCGCCGCCACATCGCCCAGCGCCCGGTCGCGATCGGCCAACAGCGCGGCGACCTGCGCCTCGAAGGCGGTAATCCGGGTCGCGGCCTCGTCCAGCGCGGCGCGGCTGCGGTCGCGTTCGACCGTCAGCGAGGCGATCAGCGCCTGCGCCTGGCTCAGATCATCCTGGGTATCGTTGAGCGTGGCGTTGAGCGCGCCCAACCGCGCCTGCAACTGGTTGTTGGCGCGTTCCTCTAGCCCCAACGCCTGCGCCAGCCGCCCAACCTCGCCCGCCAACGCGTCCAGCTCGTCCTCTTGCCCGGAAATGGTCTCGCGCAGCACGAACTGCACAACCATGAAAATGGTTAGTACGAAGGTCAGCACCATCAGAAGGCCGGTCATCGCATCCACGAAACCCGGCCAGACCGACCCTTGAAACCTGTGTCCTGTGCGGCGCGACAGGGCCATGGATCAGCCCTCGTCGCGGGTGACGCCGCGCAGTTGACGGCGCGGAACCGACAGCGCCTTGGCCAATAGCTCGATATCCTTGCGCAGCTCGGCCATGCTTTCCTGCCGACCGGCCGAAATCTCCTCGAGAATGCGCAGCATCTGCACGTCGATCGAGCGCAGGCGCATCCGGCTTTCAGCGTCCAGCCCGTCATGGGCGCCCTGTTCGCGCAGGAAGTCGATCAGCGCCTCCTGCCCCGCCGCCACCCGGTCAAGCGCGGCGGTCACATCCTCGGTCTCGGCCTGGCGCTGGTTCATCTCGGCAATGGTATCGACCAGCGCCCCCAGCTTGCCATTGACCTCGGCCCGGCCCTCTTCGGAAGTGGCGAACATGGCGTGCAGCGCATCCATCTGCTCGACCATCGCGTCGAGGACCCCGGCAATGGCCCCACTTTCGGAGTGTCCCTCCTCGCCCGAGGAAAACCCGACCCGGGTGATCGTCGACAGCCATTCCTCAAGTTCGCGGTAAAACCGGTTCTGTCCGTGGCCGGTGAACAGCTCCAGCAGTCCGACGATCAGAGACCCGGCCAGACCCAACAGCGACGAACCAAAGGCGGTGCCCATGCCACCCAACTGTGCCTCAAGCCCGGTCATCAGCCGGTTGAAAACGGCAAGCCCCTCTTCGCCTTCCTGCGGATTAAGGCTGCGGATGGTGTCCACCACTGCCGGGATCGTGGTGGCAAGACCAAAGAACGTGCCAAGAAGTCCAAGATAAATAAGTACGTTAGTTATATATCGGGTGATCTCGCGCTCTTCCTCGATCCGCTCAGCCACCGAGTCGAGGATCGAGCGGGTGGAACTGGAGGAGATCTGCATCCGAGCCGCGCGCGAGCGCAGCAGCGAAGCCAGCGGCGCCAGCATCGAGGGCGGTCTGGTATCCTCGCGCTCATGCCCGGCGGCGAACTCCTCGATCCAGCGAACCGACCCGATCAGTTGCACCACTTGCCAGAAACAGGCCAGCACGCCGATGAGGAAAACCAGCAGGATGAACCCGTTCAGATAGGGGTTGGCCTGAAACACCGGCAAGACGCGCGGCATGGCGACAAAGACGCCAAAACCCGACAGGCCGATGACGATCAGCATCATCAGGATCTGGCGGGTCGGGTGCGAGAATTGTGGCCTCGCTTCTCGGTCTGGCTGGGCCATACGTGGCGTTCCTGAACCCTTGACTGCTCTGACCCGAACCTATCGAAAAGAGAGGCGCAACGCCAAGGATTTATGCGGTAATCTCGCGTACACGGGCGGAAAGCCAGTCGAGATCGGGATCGCCCAGACCGATTTCCGCCAGATGGGCCGCGGTGTTGTAGAGATACTCGGTATTGGGGCCGCGCCCACCGATGGCGGTGGCAATGATTTGCGCCTGCTGTTCCAGTGGCATGCCGCCGCAATACTGCTCGTGGTGGGGATCGATGACATAGGTCACCGCGCGCACCAGACCACCGATATCCAACGCCACATCCAGCTCACGCTCCAGATAGGCCGAGGAGATCAGCTCGCGTTCGCGCAACTCGTCCAGAGTGCGTGCCTCGTGCCCCGGTTCGACCGCAAAGGCGATGCCGCGGCACTGTGCGTCGTGCACGGCGTCAAGCGCCAGCACCAGTCCCGGTTTTTCCTCGGTGCCGCGATGGTGGATCGAACTCATGCAAAATGATCGCGACCAGCCGTTCAGCGTCGCCAACTCGCGCCTTGCCACCGGAAAACCCGGGTTCCACATCAAAGATCCGTATCCGAATACCCACATCGTCATCATGCTGGTCCTTGCCCGTTTCGGCCTATAAACAGGAAATCGAGCAGAGACAAAAGGGGCAGGCGATGTTGAACCTGGTGCGGGTGGCGCTGCTGGCGGCGGTGGTCTGGTCGGGCTATTGGGCGGTTGCTGGGTTCGGCCTGCGCGGCTCGGTCGTGACCTGGTTCGAAACGCAGGCCGCGCGCGGCTGGCAGGCCGAATTTGCCGAGACCGGCCTGTCGGGCTATCCCTTCCGTCACCGGATCGAAATCGAGGCTCCGGCTTTGGCCGATCCGGACACCGGCACCGCCTGGCAGGCCGACCGGCTGGTGCTGCAAAGCCCGGCGATCTGGCCCGGACGGCGAAGCCTGTTGTTTCCCGACACACCTCAGCGGCTGTCCTATTTCGACCGGACCCTGGTGATCGAGGCCGAGGCTATGCGCGCCGACCTTGATCTGGCGCCGGGGGTGGTGCTGGAACTGCGCACGATGGGGCTGAGCGCGGGCGAATGGTCGGTCACCCGCGATGGCGAGGTTCTGGCCGACGCCGATGCGCTGACCCTGTCGATGACGCAACAGGATCAACCCGAATCCTATGTGCTGCACGCCGAACTCAGCGATCTGGCACCGGGTCGCGACCTGCGCCACGCCATGGGCGGGGCCGAGGGGCTGCCGCGCAGTTTCGAACGGGCCGAGATCTCGATGGCGGTGACATTCGACCGCCCCTGGGACCGCGCCGCGCTCGAGGAGCGCCGCCCGCAACCGGTCGAGATCGACCTTTCGCTCGCCGAGGCCGCCTGGGGCGAATTGCGCCTCTTCTCCGCCGGCAAGGTCAGCGTCGACGAATACGGGATCCCCAGCGGAGCGGTGGCGCTGAAGGCCGAGAACTGGCGCGAGATGGTGGCGATGGCACAGCAGGCGGGCGCCCTGCCCCAGCAGGCCGCAGAGCCGCTGAGCCGGGTGCTGACCATGCTGGCGGGGCTGGGCGGCAACCCGGACGCGCTGGATGTGGAAC
This sequence comes from Ruegeria sp. YKSF070, assembly GCF_059612725.1. Lineage (NCBI taxonomy): Bacteria > Pseudomonadati > Pseudomonadota > Alphaproteobacteria > Rhodobacterales > Roseobacteraceae > Ruegeria > Ruegeria sp. YKSF070. The sequence goes on from NZ_JBXWRD010000013.1 coordinate 67,764, forward strand.
TGGGCTTTCGCAAGGGTTTTGTGACGCTGGGACCAATCCCGCTGGGACCGGCGCCGCGCATCATCCTGCGCTAGGACACAAAAGCGTCAGCGGCAATAGGGGCCGCCGCGGTGACGGGCCGTGTCCAGATGCAGATGGTCCTTGTGATAGCGGTCCGCCTCGGGACCCAGGACGGTGCCGAACGGGCCGCAAGCCTCTTTCCAAACCTGCCGCAACATCTTGCGGGTTGCGCCGCGCTTCCATCCTTCGAGCACGGTGATCCGTTCGCCGTCATTCATCACAAAGGCCGAGATGTCAATCGCGCGCCCCCTGCCATGCTCCGAGATCTTGGCGCCGCGCTGATTGTTGCGCGTGCGGCAGGCGTAGTGCGCGGCAACCTGCAATTCGACCACCGGACCGCGACGGCGAAAGGTCGGTTTGACGCTGCGCGCAACCCAGTGATTCAGCGCCTCGGCCGTACCGCATTCCATCACCGCAGGGGTACTGAGCCGTACACCCGAAACCGAGGTGACACGCACCGCGTCCTTGATGCCGCAACCCTTGATCTTGCCCGGAACCCGGCCTGCCGCACTGCCCTGAATATCCGGGTTTCCGCAGACCGCGCCCTTCATCCGCTTCTTGCGGCCGAACAGCGCGCGTTCCTCCACCTCTTTCGGGCGCAGCTCGGGCCGCGGCGACAGGTCAAGGCCGGGCGCGTCTGGGCGGGTTGGCGTGGCGGCGGCCAGAATCTCCTGTTCCGAGGGCGGGCGCAGGTTCGGGCGCATCCGGGTAACCGCCACCGAGGCGGCAGCCTCCTCAGTCGCCACAGCGATGGCGGCCTGAATAACGGGGTCGGCGGCAGCCGCGCGGGCCTCGGGCCGCAGCGACCGCGCCGGTGCATTCGCCGCCAGCGGTAACGCCCAGAACGCCAGCACCAGCGCTGACAGGAAACGCCCGCGCCCGGTCATGTGGGCTTGCCCTTGACCCGGCCGAAATCAGGGGCGTCGGTGTCCTGCCCCGCCTCGATGATACCCCGGCGGATCGCACGGGTGCGGGTGAAATAGTCGAACAGATAGGTCTCGTCGCCCATCCGGATGGCGCGTTGCAGCATGAACAACTCCTCGGTAAACCGGCCCAGGATATCCAATGTCGCCTCGCGGTTGTTCAGGAACACGTCGCGCCACATGGTCGGGTCCGATGCCGCGATTCGGGTGAAATCCCGGAACCCCGCCGCCGAATACTTGATGACCTCGCTTTCGGTCACCCGCCGCAGATGGTCGGCCACCCCCACCATCGTATAGGCGATGGCATGGGGCACATGGCTGGTCACCGCCAGCACCAGATCGTGATGATCGGCCTCCATCTCTTCGACATTGGCGCCCATGCCCTCCCAAAGGGCGCGCAACCGGGTTACAGCCTGCGGATCGCTACCCTCAGTCGGCACCAGCAGGCACCAGCGGTTGTCATAAAGCTCGGCAAAGCCCGATTGCGGCCCCGAATGCTCGGTCCCGGCCAGCGGGTGGGCGGGGACGAAATGCACGCCTTCGGGAATATGCGGTCCCACCGCGTCGATCACCGCGCGTTTGACCGAGCCGACATCGGACACCGTGGCACCCGGTTTCAGCACCGGGCCGATTTCCGCCGCCACCTGCCCCATCGCACCCACCGGAACGCAGAGCACCACCAGATCGGCGCCCTCGGCCGCCTCGGCGGCACTGTCACAAACCCGATCGCACAGGCCAATCCGGCGCGCGGTGTCGCGGGTCGCCTCTGATCTCGCATAGCCGGTCACCTCGCCCGCCAGTCCGGCGCGCTTGATCGCCCAGAACATGGACGAGGCGATGAGGCCCAGACCGATCAGGGCGACGCGGTCATAGACCGGGCTCATGGGCGACCCTCCTTGAAGGCGCACACGGCATCGACCACGGCACGGCAGCCGGCCTCGTCCCCCACCGTGATCCTGAGCGCCTGAGGCAGGTTATACCCGGCCACCCGGCGCACGATCAGGCCGCGCGATTGCAGAAACAGGTCGCAGGCCTCGGCCTCATCCTGATCGGCGAAACGGGACAGGATGAAATTGGCGCAGGACACGTCCGAAGGCACGCCAAGCTCGGCCAGCCGAGCGGCCAGCCAGCCCCGCCAGATGGTGTTCTGCTCCCGGCACCGGGCGACCCAGTCCTGATCGCGCACCGCTGCTTCGGCCGCGGCCAACTGCATGGTCGACAGGTTAAAGGGCTGGCGGATACGGTTCAGCACGTCGATGATCGCGCGCGGCGCATAACCCCAGCCGATGCGCAGCCCGCCCAGCCCGTAAATCTTGGAAAACGTGCGGGTCATGATGACGTTGTCGCGGGCCGAAACCAGCCCGGCGCCACCATCGAACCCCTCGACAAATTCGGCATAGGCCCCGTCGAGCACCAGCAGCACATGGCCTGGCAGACCGTCCGCCAGCCGGGTCACCTCAGCCTCGGAGATCATGGTGCCGGTGGGGTTGGCCGGATTGGCCAGGAACACCAGCCGCGTGCGGTCGTTGACGGCGGCCAGGATCGCATCGACATCGACAACGCGCTGACGCTCAGGCACCTGAACCGGGGTCGCCCCCGCCATCCGCGCCAAGATCGGGTACATCGAGAACCCGTGCTCGGTATAGATCACTTCGTCCCCCGGACCGGTATAGGCCTGGGCCACGAATTGCAGCACCTCGTCGCTGCCGACACCGCAAATGATCCGGTCGGGGTCCAGCCCATGCACCGCGCCGATGGCGGCGCGCAGTTCAGCATGATCGGTGCTGGGATAGCGATGCGCCTGCGCCGCGGTGGCGCGGATCGCTTCGACCGCGGCCGGGCTGGGGCCCAGCGGGTTCTCGTTCGAGCTGAGCTTGATCACATTGGCCACGCCGTCCACATGGGCCTTGCCGCCTTGATAAAGGGCGATGTCCATGATGCCGGGCTGCGGGGTGAACTGGTTCATGCGGGGCGCTCCTGAAGATTAGCCCCTCATACCGGTCTCATCCGTCTGAGAAAAGACGCAATTCCCTCATGCGGCCTTGAAGCGCGCGGTGGCCGGATCCCCCTGATAGAGCGGCACATAGTCTCCGGTCCGGCGTGACAGGTCGTTCACCGCGTCGATGATGAAGCGCACCGTGTCCTCACTCATGAGATACGAGAAGTTGAGCCGCACCCAGCCGGGCTTGTGCATCTCGCGCCCGGCGGCCAGATCGGCATGCAGCGCCTCGGAGGTGGCCCGGTCGATCCCGAGCAGCCGGTGGCCGTAAGGACCGGCACAGGCACAGCCGCCGCGCGCCTGGATGCCATGCACGTCGCTCAGCATCCGGGTGAACAGCTGCTGATGCACCGGGCGGCCAGCGTCGTCGCGCACCTGGAACGAGAAGAAAGGCAGCCGGTGACCCTTGTCGGTGCCCAGCAGCATCAGATGCGGGTTATCGGCCCAGCCCTCCAGCGCCATGGCGTTATAAAGCGCCTCGCGCCGGGCGATCTCGTCCGCGCCCACCGCGTCCTTGACGACAAAGGCCAGCGCGGCGCGGATATCGCCGATCACGTTGGGGGTGCCCGCCTCTTCGCGCGCGGCCAGGTCGGGGCTGTAGTCATGCCCCCAGGGCGAGACAAAGCTGACCGTGCCGCCACCGGGCCAGGTCGGCACGTCGCGCCGCACCGCGCCGCGATTGACCACCAAAACGCCCGAGGCGCCGGGGCCGCCGGGAAACTTGTGCGGCGAGACCACGATGGCATCCTTGCGCAACCCGCCCTCACCCATGTCGATGGGCAGATAGGGCCCGCCACCCGCATAATCCCAGACCGACAGGGCGCCATGCGCCTTGAGCAGGCGGGTCACCGGCACCGTGTCGGTGATGATGCCGGTCACGTTCGAGGCCGCAGAAAAGGCACCGATCATCAGGTCGCTGCCCGCGTGTGCACGCAGCGCCGTTTGCAGCGCGACTAGGTCCGGCCCGCCCTCGGGCGCCTCGGGGATCTCGACCACCTTGGCGCCGCTTTCGCGCCAGGGCAGGATATTGGAGTGATGTTCATAGGGTCCGATAAAGACAACCGGCCGGTCAGCCTCCCCAATCCCAAACAGGCTGACCAGCCGGTTCAATCCGGCAGTGGCGCCCGACCCGGCAAAAATCACCGCGTCGTCTTCCGTGGCGCCGACACACCGGCCGATCTCGTCCCGCGCCTCCCTGCGCAGACGAGTCATATACGATCCGCAAAAAGACGCCTCGGTATGGCTGTTGGCATAGAAGGGCAGCACATGTTCGGTAATGTATTGCTCCACCTGCCGCAGCGCCCGGCCCGAGGCGACGTAATCGGCATAGACCAGCGGCACGTCCCCGTTGAGGCAGGGGATCATCACCCCTTCTCCGATCAGCCCGTTGGCCAAGCGTCCGGCGCGGGCATCGGCTTCGATCACTTGGCGAAACTGGGAAAGGGTCATGTCTGCGGCCTCCTGCTGATGGAGGCAGATTGAACTAACAAAACAGAGAATTTCTCACCTATCTTTAGTTGATTTTCCAGATTTCCGTGTCATTTGATAGAAGATATGAAAAATATAGACCACATTGACACGAGGTTGCTGAAAGAGCTGCAACGTGATGCCTCGCTCAGCCAGCGGGACCTGGCCGACCGGGTCGGGCTGTCGCAGAATGCCTGCTGGCGGCGGTTGAAGGCGCTGACGGATGAGGGCGTGCTCAAAGGCTCCACCGCCCGCGTCGCGCGCGAGAAGCTTGGATTGGATCTGGTGGTCTTTGTCATGCTGCGCACCCGCCACCATTCGGCGGAGTGGCTGCAGAAGTTCCGCACACATGTGCTGACCATCCCCGAAGTGGTGGATTTCCACCGCATCGGGGGCGACTACGACTATCAACTCAAGGTGGTGACGCGCGACATGGCCAGCTATGACAAGGTCTATCAGCGGCTCATTGAAAAGGTCGAACTGGACAGCGTCACCAGCTATTTCGCGATGGAGGCGATTGCCGAGGGGCGGCCGCTGCCGCTTTAATCCTCGGTCGTTTCGATCATGTCCACGCGAGTTGCATGGCGGCCGCCTTCGAATTCGGCAGACAGAAACGCATCGACGATATCCAGCGCCAGCCCCTCGCCCAAAACGCGCGCGCCGATCGAGAGCATGTTGGCGTCATTATGCATGCGGATCATCCGGGCCGAGAACGTGTCGGAACAGACACCGCAACGGATGCCCGCAACCTTGTTGGCGGCCATCATGATGCCCTGACCGGTGCCACACAAAATGATGCCCAGGCTGCAATCGCCCGAGGCGACCCGCTCTGCCGCCGCGCGGCCATGTTTGGGGTAATGGGTGCTTTCGGGTGTTTGCGGGCCGATATCGACCACCTCCCAACCCTGGGCCGAGATATGGTCGGCAACCGCGCGGCGCAGGTCGATGGCGGCGTGATCGCTGGACAGGACGATACGTTTGCTGGCGGTCATGGCGGCAGGCTCCAGTTGCTCAAGGGCACTGGCCGCGCGATACCACAGGGACCGACAGGGTCAACCCGGACAAAAGAAAGCCGCGCAGAATATGCGCGACTTTCTGAATTCGTAAGAGCTGAACGGATCAGTTCTTGGCGTAGTATTCGACGACCAGGTTCGGTTCCATCACCACCGCGTAGGGCACATCGCCCAGGTGGGGGGTACGAACGAAGGTGGCGGTCATCTTCGAGTGGTCGACTTCCAGGTAATCTGGAACGTCGCGCTCGGCCAGCGACACGGCTTCGAGAACCGAGGCCAGCTGCTTGGAGCGGTCACGCACCTCGATCACGTCACCCTCTTTCACGCGGTAGGACGGGATGTTGACGCGCTTGCCGTTGACCAGAACGTGACCGTGGTTCACGAACTGACGGGCGGCAAAGACGGTCGGCACGAACTTGGCGCGGTAGACGACGGCGTCCAGGCGGCGTTCCAGCAGGCCGATCAGGTTTTCACCGGTGTCGCCCTTCACACGCTCGGCTTCGCCGTAGATGCGGCGGAATTGCTTCTCGGTCAGGTCGCCATAGTAGCCTTTCAGCTTCTGCTTGGCGCGCAGCTGGAGGCCGAAGTCGGACATCTTGCCCTTGCGGCGCTGGCCGTGCTGGCCGGGGCCGTATTCGCGGCGGTTGACCGGGGATTTCGGACGGCCCCAGATGTTTTCACCCATCCGGCGGTCGATTTTGTACTTGGCAGACGTGCGTTTGGTCACGGCTGATCTCCTTCGATATGGTCGAGGCCCGCAAAGGCCACTATGAAGGGCGTTGTCCTCTTGCCTTGCGGCATGACAGGCAATCCCTTGCGGGAGCCACCAACACCAATGAAGTCGCGCTTATAGCCGCGCGGCAGGGGGAGTCAACAGGGGTTTTGCAGGGGATGCGCGGAATGATCCGCCCGCGCATCCGGGATCGGCCTCAAGCGGCCTCGTGCAACATCAACGCCGCCTCGGTCGGGGTCAGGCTGCGCCGGGCAAAGCCACCATAGAGATACGGGTCGGCCTCGATCTCGGGCATGCGCTGCAACAGCCGCCGCCGGTCGGTCTCGGCCAGCGCCGAAAGCGCCGCGTGGGCGGGATGAAAGCTTTCGGTTTCGATGCCGTTGGCCCAGAGGATCTGGTGGCTGGGCAGCATAAGGTGGACATAGGTCACCTCGCGCAGGGACAGGTCGACCATGATCGTACTGTCATTGACCAGGTCGCGCGCCGGCACCAGCACCTCGTCGGTGTTGAACAGCGCCTGCGCGGTCGGGCCACGCAACAACATCCGGTGTTCGGGCGAGACCAGCAACTCGGCATCGGGCCGGTCGATGCCCAGCGCCCCCACCCGCATGCGGATCGGGCGCAGATGCGGCATTACGAACAGCCGCGCGCCGGTCATCCGGCGTTGACCGATCCACTGGATTTCCTGCGGGCCGCTGTCTCGGGTCTGGACCTTGTCACCTTCGCGCAGCTCCTCGATCAGGCGCGGGCCGGTCGGCGTGGCGATGCGGGTTCCGGGGGTGAAACAGATCACGCCGCCGCGTTCGCGGGCGCCCGGCAGCGGATCGGCACTGTTCAGGTTGTGATGCACCACCCACAGATCGGTATCGCGCGGTGGCAATTCGTCGATGAACATCAGCAGCGGCGGCGTGCCATTGCCTGTTTCGATAAGGGTGATGGTATAGCTCTGCGCCCCGTTGGTGACCACAAAGGCCTGATCCATAAGCGGGTCCTCGACCTCGACCGCCTCGACATCGGTGCGGTGCTGCACCGCGGCCCCCACCAGACGCCTCACCTTGCGGGCCGCGCGTTTGCGCAGCGCCTCTTCTCCGTCCGCCCGGTCCAGTCGCAATACACCCGTGGGTCCATCCACCTGCACGGTCTCGCCACGCCATGACCAGACCGCCCCCGCAGTCAGCGCGTCGAGGGGAGCCCCCTCAAGACCATCCAAATCCGTTTGCGACCAGGAAATGACGAACGTGCCACGAAAGCCCGTTTTCATTAACCGTCTGCCTGCCTCAGTTTTTTTATTAGCTTTTCGGTAGCAAATTATTGCTGATAGGGGAAGAACTTTGTTTCCAGTCTCTTAAAACGTGTTCTTAAGGCCGCAGTGATGCGGTCCAAGGCTGAGTTGCGGATGCTCGCCGTTGATTGGTCTGCTTATTATGACTTATTTTGGCCATTTTCGACCAGTCCTGTTTGGCTATCTTGGCCTCTCACCTTCTGATCGGAGACCAAGATGACCCTTACCCTGCCCTCTGTCTGCCCGCTGGATTGCCCTGATACGTGCAGTTTGAGCGTCACTGTCGAGGACGGCCGGGTTGCGCAGGTACGTGGGTCTGCGGCCAATCCGTTTACAGCCGCGGTTATCTGCAACAAGGTCGCGCGCTATTACCCTGATTTCGTTCATGGTCCCCGTCGGCTGACCCACCCCCTGCGCCGCACCGGGCCGCGCGGTTCGCGAGCGTACGAGCCCATCAGCTGGGAGGTTGCGCTCGACCTGATCCACGAGGGGTTCTCTCGCGCTATCGCCACAGATGGGCCGCAGTCGGTGCTGCCGCTGAACTATGCTGGCCCGCATGGAGAGCTGGCAGGCGGGTCGATGGACCGGCGGTTCTTTTACCGGATGGGGGCGACGATGCTGGATCGAGGACCGCTTTGCGGCGGCGTGCGCGGCACTGCCTATACCAGCCTTTATGGTTCTGCCCCCGGCATGCCGCCGGAGCAGGCGGAACAGGCAGATCTGGTGTTGGTCTGGGGCAACAATGTCACCGTCTCGAACCTGCATCTGATGCGGGTTCTGAAACGGGTGCGTGCGGCGGGTGGTCGGGTTGTGGTGATCGACCCACGCCGGATCAAGCTGGCCGAACAATGCGATCTGCACTTGCAACTCCGCCCCGGCTCGGACGTGGTGCTGGCACTGGCGCTGGCGGCGGAGCTGGAACGACGCGGCGCGCTGGACCATGGTTTCATCGACAAATGGGTGCTGGGCGCCGACCGGTATCTGGAGGCTGCGCGCGCCCATGATGTGGACGCGGTGGTGCGCCATTGCGGGTTGACCCCGGTCGAGTTCCACATGCTGGCCGACTGGATCGCGGGGGCACGCACAATGGCAACCTCTCTGGGCAACGGGATCGAGCGCGGCCGCTCGGGCGGGGCGGGCCTGCGCGCGGCAATGGCCCTGAACGCGCTGACCGGCCAGCATGGCCGCCCCGGCGCAGGCGTGATCGCCAAACCGGGTCTTGCCTTTCCCCGCACCACGGCACGACTTCAGGGTGACCATCTGAAACAGCCCGGAACGCGGGTGTTCAACATCGTCGATGTGGCGGCGCATCTGCTGGACGACACGCTCGACCCGCCAATCCGTGCGCTGATGATCTACAACCACAACCCGGTGGCCACCCATCCGGACCAATCCAATATGATCCGCGCGCTCAACCGGCCGGATCTGTTCATCGTCGGCGCCGATGTGACCGTGACCGACAGCATGGCCTATTGCGACGTGATCCTGCCCGCCGCCAGTCATTTCGAGTTCGACGATATCTATGGCGCCTATGGGCAGACCTGGCTGCAACGGGCCGAACCGGTGATTGCGCCGGTGGGCGAGAGCCTGCCGAATACCGAGATTTTCCGCAGGCTGGCCGCCCGGTTCGGCTATGAGGAGCCCGAGTTCCGCGACAGTGACGCAGCGCTGATGGACCAGGCGATAGACGGCACCGATCCGCGTTTGGGGGGCCATGCGCCCAGTCAAATGCCGACCGATCGCGCGTTGGATATGGCAAGGCCTTCCGATGCGCCGCTGGTGATGTGCGACACCGTGCTGCCCGCCACGCCCTCGGGGCGGATCGAGCTTTACAGTCAGGATCTGGAGGATCGGTTCGGCTGCGGCGTGCCGTGCCATGATCCGGTTGCGCCCGACCTGCCCTTCACCCTGATCACACCCAGTTCGTCGAAACGGACAAATGCCACCTTTGGCGGGCACGCGGACAGCCTTGACCCCGAGACGGTCGAGATGCATCCGCAAGATGCCGCGCGGCTGGATCTCAGCGATGGCGACCCCGTGGTTCTGCGCAATGGGCGTGGCGCGGTGGCGTTGCGGCTGAAGATCACCGACGCCACCCGGCCCGGTGTCCTCTACAGCCCCAAGGGCACTTGGCTCGAAAGCTCCTCCACCGGGCAGACGGTGAATGTGCTGATCCCCTCGGATATCCGTACCGATATCGAGCGGGGCGCGTGCTATAACGAAACCTTTGTGGATGTGGACCGGGCTTAGGCCCGGTCGTCGCCCAAACTGCGGCGTTGCTGGCCGTCGGGGGTGAAATTCTCGGGCGCCAGCCAGTCGGCAAAGCGCTCCCGCAGCTTGGGCCAGTCCCGATCCAGGATCGAAAACCAGGCCGTGTCGCGATTACGGCCTTTGTAGACGATGGCCTGTTCGAACAAACCATCATAGCGAAACCCCAACCGTTCCGCTGCCCGGCGCGACGGCGCGTTCAGCGCGTCGCATTTCCACTCGTAGCGGCGATAGCCCAGCGTGTCGAAGGCATGCGCCATCATCAGGAACATCGCCTCGGTCGCCACCCGGCTGCGTTGCAGAACCGGCGCAAAGGCGATACCGCCAACCTCGATCACCCCATGCTCGGGCTGGATGCGCATATAGCTGGCGATCCCCTGCGCCTGCCCGCTGGCCTTGTCGCAAATGGCGAAGTAGAGCGGATCCTCTCCCCGACTCATGGTGTCGAGGAACGTCTCCAGCTCGGCCTGCCCGTCAAACGGGCCAAAGGGCAGATAGGTCCATCCATGCCCCTCGGTATCCGCGGCGAAAGCATGCCAGAGATCAACGCCGTGACGCGCCGCCTGCAACGGCTCCAGCCGGGCAAAGCTGCCCTCCATCTGCTGCCGCTCGGGTCTTGGGCATCCCCGCCAACCCGGCAGCGCCACCCCGATAGGCTGACCCAGTTCGTTTCTGCGTTCCGCCATCTCCGCCCCTCCTGAGCTAGTCTCTGTTTGCCCGCAAGGCGGACAGCAGTTAACTTCCAAAATCAGAACAAACAGGCAGACCAATTTCATGAGCCAGACCTCTTGGCCCGCAATATCGATTGAGCGCGACAGCCCGGTGCCCGTCTTTGAACAAATCTGTGCCGCCATCCGAACCCGCGCCAGTACCGGCGCCCTGCCCGAGGGCACAGCGGTGCCGCCCACCCGGGTTCTGGCAGTGGAGCTAGGCGTGTCCCGCTCGACGGTGGTAACCGCCTATGAGCAGCTGGTGGCCGAAGGGTATCTGCGCGCACGCCAAGGCTCGGGCCATGTCGTCTGTGCCATGGGGGAAGTCGAGACCGCCCCTCCGGCCGCACGTACCCGACCGACGCAGGTCGAAACCGCCCCCGCCAAAGCGCGTCCTTTCGTGGCGGGCACGCCGGACATGCGACTGTTTCCCTATCGGCAATGGGCGCGCACCGTGGCGCGGCTCTGCCGGTCGAACCCGCAAGCGATGTTCACGACCGGCGACACCTTTGGCAATCCGGCGCTGCGCGGCGCCATTGCCGCGCATCTGCGTGACTGGCGCGGGGTCGAAGCCGCGCCGGAACAGATCATCATCACTGCCGGGGCCACCGATGCGCTGGAACTGTGCATGCGCTCCCTGTCGCGTCCTGGCGACGCCATCGCACTGGAGGATCCGGGCTACGAACCGCTGCGCAGCTTTGCCACGGCACAGGGGCTACAGCCGGTGTTTCTGCCGCTTGATGAACAAGGAGCGACCCTACCGCCACCCGACGCAGCGCCGCGACTGGCGGTGCTGACCCCCTCGCATCACTATCCGCTGGGCGGTGCCATGTCCCCCAGCCGTCGCAGTGCCTGGACACAATGGGCGCGGTCCGGCGATGCCTGGATCATAGAGGACGATTACGACAGCGAGTTCCGCTATGCCGGACGTCCGATCCCCGCCATGGCGGGCTTTGATCCACTAAGCCGTACCATCTATGTGGGCTCGTTTTCCAAGATCTTCTCGAATGCGCTTCGACTGGGTTACCTGATTGCGCCAGAGCCACTGCTGGAGCCGTTCCGCCAGACCGTTCGCCGCTTTGGCGTGCGGGCCAGTTCGATGCCGCAACAGGCGCTGGCCGAGTTCATGTCGAGCGGCGAGTTCTACCGGCATCTGCGCCGGGTGCGCCGGGTCTATGGCGAGCGACGGCGCTATCTGCTGGACCGGCTGGCACGGGAGTTTGCCGAATATGGAACCGCCACCGACCATCAGGCCGGAATGCAGACGGTGCTGCACCTGCACCCCGGCCTTGACGACACGGCACTTGCCGAGCGCGCCCTTGCGGCGGGGCTGACCGTGTCCGCCCTCTCGCGCTATTGCGCGGTGCCGGGACGCGGCAACGGGCTGATCCTGGGGTTCTGCGCCTTCTCAGAAGCAGAGATGGACCCGGCTTTGGACATGCTGCGCGCCCTGTTGGCGACGGCGTAACCCGAAAGCGAAACGGACCCGCGCCGTTGCGGCACGGGTCCGTCTGCAAGAGTTGGGGCCGGGCGGCAAACCGCCCGGAACATTGGCTTATTCGGCCGGTTTGCCGACGGTCAGACCAAGCTTTTCGCGCTTACCATCGCGATAGAGCGCCTTGACCAGCGACACGCACATCAGCCCCATCACCACAGTGAAGGGCAGAGCACCGATGATCATCGCGCTCTTCAGCGCCTCCATCGGGTCTGCGCCGCCATTGGTCTTGCCCGCGATCAGCAGCGTACCGATCACCGCGGTCAGGATCACGCCCCAGACGATCTTGTGCTTGTTGCCGACTTCCTGATCGCCGCCCGACATGATGGTGTTCATCACCAGGATGCCCGAGTCCGCCGAAGTGACGAGGAAGGTCATGATCAGCACCACGCACATGACGGTGATTGCCGACAGGAACCCACCCGACAGCATCTGGCCCAGGGTCACGAACAGCTTGGCGGTGTTCGACGCGCCGATGATGGCGCCATTGGCATTGCCGGTCAGTTCCAGGTCGATGGCGGTGCCACCCAGGATGGTCATCCATGCAAAGCAGACCAGCGCCGGGGCGAACAGGCAGCCGACGATGAACTCACGCACCGTGCGACCGCGCGAGATGCGCGCCAGGAACAGGCCAACAAAGGGCGAGAACGCGATCCACCAGGCCCAGTAGAAGGTGGTCCAGCCAGCCTGCCAACCGAATTGACGGCCCGGCTCACCCGCGGCATAGGCTGCCGCCAGAACCTCGTCGGACAGGGCGGCGGCTTCGCCTTCAAGGCCGGATTTGAACCCGTCAAACGAGCCCCAGGCATTGGTCGCCCCACCGCGCAGCGCGTCGGCATAGGGGGCGGCCTCAGTCGGCAGAGCAGCGGCAAAAGCGGCCGGATCCTGCGGGCCATAGGCGCCAAAGCTGATCGACAGGAAGTGGAGGATATAGTCCACCAGCGCCGTGGCATAGGTCGTCATGGCGAACAGGAACGAACCGAACACCACAAAAGTGAACAGCAGGATCAGAGACATCACCAGGTTCAGGTTCGAAAGGTACTTCACGCCGCGGCCCACGCCCGACACCGCCGAAATGACCGATAGCCCCATGATCACGAAGAGACCCGAGATCAGGCCGACGGTGCCCGGTGCAGGCGCCTCGCCGGTCATGTCCATCATCCATTCCATGCCGGTGATGGCATACATGCCATCGATGAACTGCGACACGCCAAAGCCGATGGTCACCGACACACCCAGGATGGTTGCCACCACGCCCAGAATGTCGACCACATGGCCCAGAAACCCGTTCATCAGCGGGCCGAACAGCGGCGTCAGCGCCGAACGGATGGTCAGCGGCATGTCACGGGTATAGGCGTAATAGGCCAGCGCCAGGCCGGTCACCACATAGATCGCCCAGGCGTGAAAGCCGTAATGGGCAAAGGTATAGCGATAGGCCGATTGCAGCGCCTCCTCCGAGTTGCCGGCAACAGCGCCCGAAACCACGACAGGGTTCGAGCCCCAAAGGCCCAGCGGTTCGGCGGTAGCGAACACCATCAGGCCGACGCCCAGACCGGCTCCGAACATCATCGAGAACCAGGAGAAGTTGGAGAACTCGGTGCCCTCGCCGGGCCGGCCCATGATCCGCTTGCCGGTCTGCGGCAGGGCCGCCAGCACGAACAGGAACACGGCAAAGAAGCCGACGATGACGATATAGAAGACGTTGAAGTCCTCCAGCAGACGCCAGTTCAGGCTGCCCAGAACGCCATTGGCATTCGCGGGCCAGACCAGGGCCCAAAGAACCAGGCCGACCATGATCGCTTTGGAGAACAGAGCGATTTCGACGCTATGCCCCTGATAGAAACCGGACGCGGCCCTTTTGACCTCGATCTCGGTGAACGGTGGTTTTATTGACATGCGATCCCTCCCTGACGCAACAATTTGCTTACTCTAGCGATCCCACGCCGGTCAGAGTGACGCAGGACCGATGGTTTTTGTCGCGGAAACGACGTTTGAAATGTCGCTTATGCCGCGATGATCTTTTCGATCCGTTCGAGGGTCGCGACGTTGACCGCGACCCCCTCTTCGCGCGAGCGGAGTCGGCGGGCGCGACGCCCGTCGCCGGGCAAATGGGCGTTGTCCTGGTCATGAACCGCCCCCGCCAGACGCGCAACCAATGGGGCAAACCGGTCACCCGAAGTCGCGCCCGGGTCGATCGCGATAAAGAACTGTCCGGTGCGCGGCGGCCCGCCCGCCGTACCGGAAAAGGGCGAAGCGTCGATGCCCAGAGTAGCGCCGGTGAGCGCCGCGGCCATGGTCTCGACCAGCAGGGCAACCCCTACTCCCTTGTAGCCGCCGGACGGTGCCATCGAGCCCTTCAGCCCGACCTCGGGGTCGGTGGTGGGGTTGCCGTCGGCATCCAGCGCCCAGCCAACCGGGATCGGCTTGCCCTCGCGGGCATGTTTCATCACCTCGCTCTTGGCGATGGTGCTGGCGCTCTGGTCGATCAGGATCGCCGGTTCACCATCCTCGCCCGGCACGGCAAGCGAGAACGGGTTGGTGCCGACCACCGGTTTCGAGCCACCCGAGGGCGCGATCGAAGCGGGGGCATTGGTAAAGCCCAGCCCCACCAGCCCGGCGCGCGCCAGACGGGCAGTGTGATAGCCGAGCACCCCGCAGTTATAGCTGTTGCGCACGGTCAGAACGGCCACGCCCTGGCTGCGCGCCAGCGGCATCAGCTGGTCAAAGCCTAGGTCGATAGCCGCGTGGGCAAAGCCGGTCGCTGCATCCGCAGTCAGTACCGAGGGCGCGGGACGGTCAAGCCGGGGTTCGGCCCGCCCGTCGACCTTGCCGCATTGCACATGCTCGCAATAGATCGGGATATACAGCAGGCCGTGGCTGGCGATGCCGTCGGCCTCGGTCGCGGCGGTGGCCACGGCCAATGGCCGTGCATTGGCCTCGGACGTACCTGCAGCCACCAATGCGCGAAAGCTCAGATCTTCGATCTCGTCCAGGCTCAGGGTGCGGGTTTCGGTCATGGGGTCCTCGATTCAGTCATTGTCGGAAAGCCCGGCACCTGCGCCCTTCAACCGGGATTCTTCGGTCGCCGGGGCATAGGTGCGATGGGCAAGGCGGTTCAGGGTGGCCCAGGCCTCGGGCGCGGGCTGGGCGCGGCTGCGGATAGGCGTCACGGCGTCGATCTGGGCGCCCGAGGTCACCTCGACCAGAGGCGCTTGGTCCGGCGCCGTTCCGGAAAGATCGAGCGCCGCACCATCGGTGACGGCACCGCCGCCCTCCCAACGCAGGGTGACCGGGCGGCCGATTTGCTGCGCCATCAGCGCGGCAAAAGGCACCAGCAGCGCGGGCCGGGCTACCTGTTCCAGCCGGATCCCGGCATCACCCAGCTGTGCCGCGCGATCCGACAGCGCGGCCCCTACCGCCAGCGGGCACATCGTTCCGCCCGACGCGACCCAGGTCGTGCCCTTCGGGTCAGGAGAAAGATCCGCAAGTGGCACCCCGTCGACCCGGGTCAGCAGCCCGGCCAGTTCGGCGCAGGCGTCAATGTCATGGGCGGCCAGCCAGCGCGTGGCCTTGGCCGCTTCTTCGGCGAGGCCCCAGGGATAGCCCGCGCCGCGCGTGGCGCGCTTGGCGGTGGCCTCGATCTCGTTGAGGGAAAAGCTCATGCCGGCACCTCGGGATAGACCCAGTCATCCGCCGTTTCGGGCGAAAGCTCCTCGGGGTAAGGGGCGCCGGAATACATGCAGATCCGCACCCAGCGGTCGGAACGCGGGTCGAAATGGATGGCGCCAAAGAAGGCGAGTTTCGCCCGCAGCATGTCGATGGGCAGCACCGAGGCGCTGATCGTGTTGTCATGGATCTCGCCATAGGGGGCCAGCCTGCTCATCTGCGCACGTCGCACGGTATGGCGGTGTTCGGGATGGGCCAGCAGGAACTCGGCCACCGGGCGGGCGCCGTCCCAATCGGCCAGCGCGGCATGCGCGAGTGCCGCATCGCGGGCAGGCGCCAGCGGCTGTTCGTACTCGGCAATCGGC
Organism: Ruegeria sp. YKSF070; assembly: GCF_059612725.1. Taxonomy (NCBI): domain Bacteria; kingdom Pseudomonadati; phylum Pseudomonadota; class Alphaproteobacteria; order Rhodobacterales; family Roseobacteraceae; genus Ruegeria; species Ruegeria sp. YKSF070. The sequence continues at coordinate 83,745 of NZ_JBXWRD010000013.1, forward strand.
TCGTCAAAGCGCTCGCCCAGACGCGGTTCCAGCTTCTCCTCGGACACATACCAGGCGCGGGCGCAGTTTTCGGGCGCCGACCAGTCCAGGTCAAAGGCCCAGGCGTAGCTGGCCGCGATCAACTCGCGCAGCTCCGAGATCGGCATCGCACCGTCGATGCGAAACGCGCCCGGATTGCCGTCGGCCATGCAGCTGGCCAGACCGTCCACCAGATCGGGATAGGGTTCAAGGATCAGCGAGGCGACCAGTTCCTGCCCCTCCTCGCTGAGCGCACCCTCTGCCCAGCGCATCAGCCGGTCCCATGGATGATCGTTCAACAGGTCGTCGCCCGCCACATGGCGCGAGAGCACCTCAATGTCGCGGCGCAGATCGGTCAGTTTCGCCAGTTGAATCGGGTGTTCGGAACGCCACTGGCCCAGCGACACCTCGCTGCGCCTCAGCATCCGGCGAAACCGCGCGGCCGCGTCGGGGCTGGCGGTGGCAACACCGCGCACGCGTGCAATCGCCTCTTCACGGGCCATGACCCAGTTGTTGAACAGGACCGGGTGATTGACGATATAGGGCGCCATGCCCAGGCCGGTGGAATTGCCGATCCCCATGCGCCGGGCCAGCGCCGGGTCCAGATCGACCGCGCCTTCGCCGCCCTTGGCCCGCGCCATGTGCTGCACCAGATCGCGCACGAAGACACGGGTCAGATAGACCGACAGCATCTCGGCCTGAAACGGCACCTGCATCTCGGGGCGGTCAGCGATCTGCTCGCGATCCGCCGCGCCCAGCTTGCCCGAGCCATAGACGGCGGTGGTGCGCATCAGATAGCCCACCTTGTCGATCTCGGCGCGGTCGGGCTGTTGCCCGCTTGCGAGCGCGTCGACCACATGCGCCCAGAGCCGCACCGACCGGTTGGCCCGGCTGACCGAGATCTCGCGTTCGCTGACCCGGCCCGCCTCTTGCAGCGGCACGTTCTGCGACAGCCGCGCGATATCATCCTCGGTCGGGATGCCATCGAACAGGGTGAATGTGGCGTCCCAGGCGGTGGCGATCACCCGATCCGAGCGCATCTCGGGCGGCAGGTCATGGGCAAAGGCCACGAGCGAATAGGCACGTTCGGGTCCCTGCGCGGTATAGACCGCATGGCCCACGCCCGCCGCGTCGACGCGGAACACCGGGCGCGAAAAACTCCAGTTCTCGCGCGCCATGCGCCGGGTCAGGATGCGCATGAAGCTGAGGCGGCATTGATGCAGCGACCCCAGCCGCGACAGCCGCATGACTGTTGCCGGATCCCTGCGTTGGATTTGCCTGTTCGGGGCTGTGTCCATCTTTCTTATCCTTGCGGGACGAAGTTCTGGGCAAAGAACCGGTACCAGTTCCCGCCCATGATCCCGGCCACTTCGTCCTTGTTCAGGCCGGTCGCGCGTAACCCGTTCTCGATATTTCCAAAATCGCGATTGTCCTGGAACCAGTGCGGCATCGGGGGAAAGCCCGGCGCGCTGGCGGAACCCTCGCCAAAGTCGATCTCCTTGGACCAGCGCCCGGTGCGCATCCATTCCACCACGCTGTCAGGCTGGTCCTGGCACAGGTCGGTGCCGATCCCCAGATGTTCGACGCCGTACCGCTCGGCGGTGCGCGCGATCATCTCGCAGAAGCTGTCCAGCGTGCAGTCGGACTTGTCCTTGAGGTGGTGCGGATAGACCGAAAAGCCCAGCATGCCGCCATTTTCGGTGACCGCCCGGATCACGTCGTCACGCTTGTTGCGCAGGGCCGGGGCCCAGTCATGCGGGTTGGCATGAGTGATGGCGATGGGGCGTTCCGAGATCTCGGCGGCCTCGATGGTCGAGCGGTCGGCGGAATGGCTCATGTCCACCACCAACCCCACGCGGTTCATCTCCTTGATGACCTGACGGCCCATGCGGGTGATGCCCGCATCCTCGGCCTCGTAACAGCCGGTCGCCAGCAGCGACTGGTTGTTATAGGTCAGCTGCATGAAACGCGCGCCCAGCGTGTGCAGGATCTCGACCAGCCCGATATCGTCCTCGATCGGGCTGGGGTTCTGGAACCCGAAAAAGATCGCGGTGCGCCCGGTCTCGCGCGCGATGTCGATATCGCGGGCCCATTGCCCCTTCATGATCAGGTCGGGATATTGTTCGAACCAGCGGTTCCATTTCTCGAAATTCAGGACCGTCTCACGAAAGCTTTCGTGATAGGCGATGGTGACATGCACCGCATCGACATGGCCCGCGCGCAGCTGGCGAAAGATCTTTTCCGACCAGTTGGCATATTGCAGGCCGTCGATGCGATAGCTCATTGTGGTGCCCCCGCGCTGATGTAAGCGGTCTTGACCGTGGTATAGAACTCGGCCGCCGCCTTGCCCTGTTCGCGCGGCCCGTAAGAGCTGTCACCGCGGCCACCAAACGGCACGTGGTAATCGGTGCCCGCCGTCGGCAGGTTCACTGTCACCACCCCGGTGCGCGCGTTGCGGCGGAAATGGGTGGCGCGTGCCAGCGACTGGGTGACGATGCCCGAGGTCAGGCCGAAATTGGTATCGTTCACCACGCTCAGCGCCTCGTCATAGCTGCCGACCTTGATCACGCTGGTCAGCGGCGCGAACATCTCTTCGCGGTTGATGCGCATGGTGTTGGTGGTGTTCAGGAACACGCCGGGCGACATGTAATAGCCGTCCTGCGGCATATCGAGCCGCTGGCCGCCGCAGGCCAGTTCGGCGCCCTCGGACTTGCCCAGATCGACATAGGCGAGGTTCTCGGCCAGTTGCTGCTGGCTTACCACCGGGCCCATCTGGGTGCCCTCGGCCAGCGCATGGCCCACCTTCATCGCCTGTGCGCCCGCCACCAGCTTCTCGACAAAGGCGTCGTGGATGGCGGCATGCACCACCAGCCGCGAGCTTGCGGTGCATTTCTGCCCAGTGCCGCCAAAGGCACCGCCCAGCGCCAGCGTCACCGCCAGATCCAGATCGGCATCGTCCATCACCGCCAGCGCGTTCTTGGACCCCATCTCCATCTGAACCTTGGTCAGGTTCTGGATGGCGGCGGACGCGATACCCTTGCCCACCGGCACCGAGCCGGTGAAGGAAATCGCATTGACCAGCGGGCTTTCCACCAGCCGCTGGCCAATGCTGCGACCCGAACCCATGACCAGGCTGAAAAGGCCCTTGGGGACGTCCTGGCGCGCGATGATCTCGGTCAACGCCACCGCGCTGGCCGGGGTGATATTGGCCGGTTTCCACACCACCGCATTGCCATAGCAAAGCGCGGGCGCGATCTTCCACGAGGCAGTGGCGGTGGGAAAGTTCCACGGGCTGATCACCGCGACCACGCCCACCGCCTCGCGGCGCACGTCGATCTCGACGCCCGGGCGCACGCTGTCGGCATTCTCGCCCAGCTGGCGCAGGCATTCGGCGGCGTAATAGGTAAAGAACTGACCGGCGCGATAGACCTCGCCCTTGCCCTCGGCCAGCGGTTTGCCCTCTTCGCGGCTGAGTAGCGTGCCCAACTCCTCGGCCCGGGCCATCAGCTCGGTGCCGATGGACATCAGCACCGCCTGCTTGCGCTCCATCCCGTAAGCCGCCCATTCCGCCTGTGCGCGCCGGGCCTGAAGCAGCGTCGCATCGAGCTGATCGGCGCTGGCCTGGGCAAACATACCAACCAGATCGCTCAGGTCCGACGGGTTGCGGTTTTCGATTTCAGCTTCGCCCGCCAGCCATTCGCCCGCGATGAGATTGAGTTTTGTGTCCGACATGCCTCTGGCCCAGTTCCTCGAATGAATTGGGTCATGGTGGACTCCGCGCACCATATCGGTCAAACTTAAACTTCTTAATGAAATTTCAGGTTTTCTGAACTCATGATCAAGATCGAGATGCTGCGCTGTTTCAGCACTGTTGCACAAACAGGAAACCTTGCCGATGCCGCAATGCGGATGGGGCGGACCCAGTCCGCGCTGTCGATGACCCTGAAACAGCTTGAGGAACATCTGGGCCAGCGCCTGTTCGAGAACGAGCGCAAGAACCGCCTGACCCCGCTGGGGCAAGAGGTGTTCCGCTTTGCCCAGCAGCAGCTGCGCCAGTTCGACGATACCATACAGGCGATCGAGGCGGCGGCGCGGGCGCCGCAAGGGATCTTGCGGGTGGCGTCGATCCCTTCGGCCTCGGGGCTGGCGCTGCCTGGCGCGATCGAGACGATGATGCACCGCAACCCTTCACTGGATCTGGAACTGCGTGACATGGATAGCGGCAGGGTGGTGGATGCGATCCTGCAAGGGCAGGCCGATCTGGGCATTGTCTCGGGCCAGCCGGTGCTGAACGGGGTCGAAAGCGAAACCCTGTTCGAGGACGCATACGGCCTGCTTTGCGCCACCGGTCATCCGCTCGCACAGCAACCACAGGCACCCGATATCGACGCGGTCTTTGCCTCGGGCTTCATCCGCAACAGCCTGTGCGGGCTGATCGAGGCGCCCGAGATACACGCCGCCCTGCCCCGCGCCCGGATCACCGTGCACAACACCCATTCGCTGCTGGCGATGGTGAGGACGGGCAAATGGGTGACGATCCTGCCGCGCTCGGTGGCACGGGTTCAGCCGACAGAACTGACATTCCGCCCCATCGCCGGGCTGGAGGAACAGCGCAGCGTGTCGCTCTTGATCCACACCCGGACCCAGTTCCCGCAGCTGGTCGAGGAATTCTCCGACATCCTGCGCCACAGCCCCTGGACCGGCTGAGGTTCAGATCACCCCGATCTCGGCCAAGGCCCGGTTCAGGTCCTCGGGCAACGCATCGTCCTGCGCGCGTCCCTTGGGCAGGTCGGGCGGTGTGTCGGCAGGGTTCAGATAGCGCCAGCCCTGAAACGGGCGTTTCTGGGTGCTGTGGGTGCGGTGCAATTCGGGGTCGAGCACCAGCGCACAATGGCGGGTGCCGTCCTGTCCGGTGACCTCGTCCATCCGCAGCACCCGCTGGCGGCACTGGATCAACCCCTTGATCACCCAATAGATCGACCCGCCCGCCAGGATCTCGGACTCACGTTTGGGCCACATGCGGGTGACATGGCGCGGCAATCCGTCCTTGGTCTGCGCCCGGCGCATCGCCTGCCATTCGGCCAAACTGTCGACACTTTCCGAACCGACGCTGAGCTTGATCAGATTGACGTAGTTATCCACAGCTTTCCCACAGAGTCGTCCCAAGACCACCTTGATATTGTAGCTCACCGCGCTCGGGCATCAAGCTGTTGTGGCCATCCTCACATTTGGTTTAATCTGGATATCTCTTCCAGCACGAGGGAATCATCCGATGAGCCGTTTCGCCGCCCCCATCGCCGAGCAGATTTGGGACATGAAATACCGTTTCAAACAGGCGGACGGCACCCCGATCGACCAGACGGTCGAGGACAGCTGGCGCCGCATCGCCCGCGATCTGGCCCGCGTCGAACAGGATCCCGACCGCTGGGAGCGGGAATTCTACACCGCGCTGGAGGATTTCAAATACCTGCCCGCCGGGCGCATCACCGCCGGTGCGGGCACTGCGCGGCAGGTGACGCTGTTCAACTGCTTTGTCATGGGCACCATCCCCGACAGCATGGGCGGCATCTTCGAGATGCTGAAAGAGGCGGCGCTGACCATGCAGCAGGGCGGCGGCATCGGTTACGATTTCTCGACCATTCGCCCGCGCGGGGCCGATGTGAAAGGCGTGGCCGCCGATGCCTCGGGGCCGCTCAGCTTCATGGATGTGTGGGATGCCATGTGCCGCACCATCATGTCCGCCGGTTCCCGCCGGGGCGCGATGATGGCGACCATGCGCTGCGACCATCCCGATATCGAACAGTTCATCGCCGCCAAATCCGACCCTGCCCGCCTGCGCATGTTCAACATGTCGGTGCTGGTCACCGATGCCTTCATGGAGGCGGTCAAGGCCGACGGCTCGTGGGAGCTGCAATTCGACGGCAAGGTCTATCACACGGTCGAGGCACGCACCCTGTGGAACAAGATCATGCAGGCCACCTATGATTATGCCGAACCGGGCGTGATCTTCATCGACCGGATCAACGCGGCCAACAACCTGAACTATGTCGAGACCATCGCTGCCACCAACCCCTGTGGCGAACAGCCCCTGCCGCCCTATGGCGCCTGCCTGCTGGGCTCGATCAACCTGGCACGGCTGGTGACGAACCCGTTCGAAGACGCAGCCGAACTGGACCCCGAGGCGCTGCAAAAGCTGGTCGCCACCGCCGTGCGGATGATGGACAACGTGGTCGATGCCTCGAAATTCCCGCTGCCCGAACAGGCCGCCGAGGCGCAGAACAAGCGCCGGATCGGGCTGGGCGTGACCGGACTGGCCGATGCGCTCTTGATGCTGGGCCTGCGCTATGGCAGCGACGAGGCCGCCAAACAGACCGAAGACTGGCTGCACGCCATCGCCCGCGCCGCCTATCTCGCCTCGGTCGAGCTGGCCAAGGAAAAAGGCGCCTTTCCCCTGTTTGACGCCGAGAAATACCTGGCCTCGGGCACCATGCGGGCCATGGACGAGGATGTACGCGAGGCGATCCGCGCCCACGGCATCCGCAACGCTCTGTTGACCTCGATCGCGCCCACCGGGACCATCTCGCTCTATGCCGGCAACGTGTCGTCGGGGATCGAGCCGGTCTTTGCCTATGCCTATACCCGCAAGGTGCTGCAAAAAGACGGCAGCCGGACCGAAGAAGAGGTGGTCGATTACGCCGTGCAGATGTGGCGCGACAAGTTCGGCGACACCCCCCTGCCCGACTATTTCGTCAACGCCCAGACGCTGGCGCCCGCCGATCACGTGCGGATGCAGGCGGCGGCGCAGAAATGGATCGACAGCTCGATCTCCAAAACGATCAACTGCCCCGAGGATATCTCGTTCGACGCGTTCAAGGATGTCTACATGCAGGCCTGGGATCTGGGCTGCAAGGGCTGCACGACGTACCGGCCGAATGATGTGACGGGGAGTGTGTTGAGTGTGGCTGAGGAGAAACCTGTTTCGGGGCAACGGTTGAGAGACGCCAGAAAAGAAAAATCTCTCTCACAAGCAGAGCTTGCTGAAGCCGTCGGTGTGTCTCAAGCTCATATTTCCAAATTGGAGAATGGAAGCACCGCCTCGATTGACCTTGTAACCCGCCTAGCCAAAACACTCGGTGTAGGACCATCTTGGTTGCTTTTCGGCGAAAACTCCGCCCCCACCATCGTCGCCAAATCCGATGCCGAACCCCAGACCCCCCATGGCGACGTCATCTACATGTCCGAGCCGCTGGACCGGCCCGAACACCTTGAGGGCAACACCTACAAGATCAAGTGGCCCGACAGCGAGCATGCGCTCTACATCACCATCAACGACATCATCATCAACGGCCACCGTCGCCCGTTCGAGGTGTTCATCAACTCCAAGAACATGGAGCATTTCGCCTGGACCGTGGCACTGACCAGGATGATTTCGGCGGTGTTCCGGCGCGGCGGCGATGTGTCCTTTGTGGTCGAGGAACTGAAAGCCGTGTTCGATCCGCGCGGCGGTGCCTGGGTCAAGGGCAAGTACATCCCCTCGATCCTGGCCGCCATCGGCGGAGTGATCGAACAGCACCTGATCGCCATCGGCTTTCTCGAAGGCGAGGGCATGGGCCTGAAATCGGACCCGCAGGCGCAGGTGGTGAACGGCGACGCGCCGCGTGGCAAGGCCTGCCCCAGCTGCGGCCAGTTCGACATGCAGATGGTCGAGGGCTGCATGACCTGCCGCAGCTGCGGCCATTCCAAATGCGGTTGAGGCCCGGACGGGCCTGAGCCGCGCGGGCGGGCCTTGCGGTCTGCCCCCGGATGCGGCCATTCTGTCCCCGAACGAGCGTGAGGGGCGACATGGATTGGCGTGATCAGGGCATCCTGCTTTCCGTGCGTCGCCATGGCGAGACTTCGGCGATCATCGACACCTTTACCGCCAGCCATGGCCGCCATGCGGGCGTGGTACGGGGTGGCACCAGCCGCCGCATCGCGCCGATCCTGCAACCGGGAGCGCAGCTCGACCTGAGTTGGCGCGCCCGGCTGGAGGAGCATCTGGGCAGTTTCACGGTGGAACCGTTGCGCTCGCGCGCGGCGGCGGCGATGTCAGGGCGACTGGCGCTGGCCGGGCTGAACGCGGTCGTCTCTCTCTTGTCCTTTTGTCTGCCCGAGCGCGAGGCGCATCCCCGACTATACAAGCAGTCCGAACAGCTTCTGGACCTGCTTGGGCAGGACGAGATCTGGCCGCTGGCCTATCTGCGCTGGGAACTGGCGCTGCTTGACGCGTTGGGCTTTGGCCTTGATCTGAGCAGCTGCGCGGTGACCGGGTCCAGCGACGATCTGGTCTATGTCTCGCCGCGCAGCGGGCGCGCGGTCAGCGCGGGGGCAGCTGGCGAATGGGCCGAGCGGCTGTTGCCACTGCCGCCCTGCCTGCGCGGCGAAGGCCCGGCGCCGGACCCCGAGATCGCGCAGGCCCTGCGCACCACCGGCTATTTTCTGGAACACCGAGTCGCGCCCGCCCTGGGCCACGCGCCGCTGCCACAGGCGCGCGGGCGGCTGATCGACCTGATCAGTCGGTTGCCCTGAAAAGCATCTCGTGCCCAGCCTCATTACTCAAGATCAGCACCGCCCCCGAGACCTCGATCTGTTCCATCGCCAGAAGCGCCGCGAAGAACGCCCCCTCGGCCTCCAACTCGGGACAGGCGGCGCGGGTGGCGACCAGATCGGCGATTTCGAACCACGGATAGGGCGCGTCCAGCCGGGCGGTAAAGCTGTTGCACGGCCCCTGCCCCGCAATTTGGCCCGGTTCGGGAAAGCGCAGCGTTGCCTCGGCGACAAAGGCGGTGCCGTCTATGCTCTCGACCTGCCAGGCCTGCCCGGCGGCGCCATAGGCGGTGGCGGTCTCATCCTGCCCGCAATATCCCAGCGCCAGCGCGGGCAACAGAAGGGCGAGGCGGGCCAGCATCGCGGACCTTAATCCATACCGTCGAGCAGCTTGCGCGCGGCGGCCTGTTCGGCCTGCCGCTTGGCCCCGGCGGTGGCCTCGGCCCGGCGGCCATCGGCCAGTTCCGCCAGAATGGTAAAGACCGGCGCATGATCGGGGCCAGAGCGTTTCACCAAAGTATAGCGCGGCGGGGTTTGGCCACGCGCCTGCGCCCATTCCTGAAGCGCGGTCTTGGCGTCGCGCGCGTCAGCCTCGACCTGATGGATACGCGCCCCCCACAGCCGCAGGATCACCGCCTCGGCGGCGGTAAAACCGCCATCGCGATAGACGGCGGCGATCACCGCCTCCATCGCGTCGCCCAACAGCGCCAGTTTGCGCCGTCCACCCGACATCATCTCGGAGCGGCCCAGTTTCAACACCGCGCCCAGATCGGCCTCGCGGGCGACCTCGGCGCAGGTCTCCTTGCGCACCAGCGCGTTGAAGCGGGGTGCCAGCTGACCCTCGGTCGCGTCCTTGTCCGCCTCCAGCAATGCCGTCGCCATCACCAGCCCCAGCACCCGGTCGCCCAGAAACTCCAGCCGCTGATTGTCCTGCCGGGTGGCCGAGGAGATCGAACCATGGGTCAGCGCGCGCACCAAAAGCTCGGGCCGCTCGAAAGAGTAGCCCAGCCGCGCCTCAAAGGCCTTCATCTCTGCCGAAAGCTTCACTCGATCCCCTTGAAGAAACGATCGCTGCGCCAGGTCCAGAAGAACAGCATCGACCGGCCCGCCGACGAGAACATGATGCGGTCGGCCCGGCCGATCAGGTTCTCGTAAGGCACAAAGCCGACCCCGCCCGCCGATTGCGGCAGGCGGCTGTCGCTGGAATTGTCGCGGTTGTCGCCCATGAAGAAGTAATGTCCCTCGGGCACCGTGTAGACGCCGGTATGGTCCGAGGCCTGATTGCCGATATTGATGATCTTGTGGCTGACGCCGTTGGGCAGCGTCTCGATCTGGCGCGATTTCTGGCAGATGCCGCCCTCACCCACTGGACCGTTCTCGCAGCGCGGGCGCAGGCGTTGGGGGCCTTGCGCCTCGGCCAGCTCTTCGAACACGCCGTCATCTTCCAGCTTTACCGCCTGATCGTTGATGTAGAGGACGCCGTCCTTCATCTGGATGCGGTCGCCCGGTAGGCCGATCAGACGCTTGATGAAATCGCGCCCCGAAACCGGGTGACGGAACACCACCACGTCGCCACGCTCGGGCGTGCCGCCGAACAGGCGGTCATTATCGCCCTTGGCCCAGCCACAAACATCCTCGGCGTCGATGTCGATGCCGAATTGCGGCAATACCAGGCTGGGGCACGAGGCATAGGAATAGCCATAGGCCATCTTGTTGACGAAGAGGAAATCGCCGATCAGCAGCGTTTCCTTCATCGAGCCCGAGGGGATCCAGAACGGCTGAAAGAACAGCGTCCGGAACACGCCCGCGATCAGCAGCGCATAGACGATGGTCTTGATCGTCTCGACAAAGGCATTTCCGGTCTTGGCGGCTTTGCTGGCCATCAGGCTCTCCAGTTGCTGCGGGCGTTTCGGGGGCTACATGCGGGGCGGGGCGGGGTAAGTCAAGTTCACCTCCCCCGCCTCGGCGAGCGGGCGCGCCTCGATCACGACAAAGGCCTGTGCCCAGGGGTGATCGTCGGTCAGGGTGACATGGATGATCGCCTCGTAGCCTTCGGGCGTCATCTCGCGCAGACGCTCGGCGGCCCAGCCGGTGACCTGCATGACGGGCTGACCGGTCGCCAGGTTGCTGACCGCCATGTCCTTCCAGGCGATACCCATGCGCAGGCCGGTGCCCAGCGCCTTGGAACAGGCCTCTTTCGCGGCCCAGCGCTTGGCATAGGTGCCGGCAGTGTCGGCGCGACGCTCGGCCTTGCGCTGCTCGATCTCTGTAAAGACGCGTTTGCGAAAGCGGTCACCGAAGCGGTCGAGCGTGCGCTCGATCCGCTCGATATTGGCCAGATCGGTGCCGATACCCAGGATCATTGCGGTGTCCCAAAGTTTTCCGGAAACTTTGGGCAAGACTTTTTGAAAAAGTCTTGCGCCCGGGTCATGCCCGCGCCTCATCCATCAGGCGGCGCATTTCGGCGATGGCGGGTGTGAGCCCGCGAAAGATCGCCTCGCCGATCAGGAAATGGCCGATATTCAGCTCCATCACCTCGGGAAAGGCTGCGACCGGCTGCACCGTGTCATAGGTCAGGCCGTGGCCGGCGTGCACCTCCAGCCCCAGCGAATGGGCAAAGGCGGACATTTCGCGCATCGCCTCCAACTCGCGGTCGCGCTTGGCGAAATCGCCTTCGGCATGGGCATCGCAATAGGCCCCGGTATGCAGTTCGATCACCTGCGCGCCGATCCGGTGCGCGGCCTCGATCTGGCGTTTGTCGGCGGCGATGAAGATCGACACCCGGCAACCCGCTTCGCGCAGCGGCGCGATGAAATGGGCCAGCCGGTTTTCCTCGCGCGCGACCTCAAGCCCGCCTTCGGTGGTACGTTCCTCGCGCTTTTCGGGCACGATGCAGACTGCGTGCGGCTTGTGGCGCAGCGCGATCTTCTGCATCTCGTCGGTTGCGGCCATCTCGAAGTTGAGCGGCACGTCGAGCGCCGCCATCAACCCGTCGATATCGGCATCGGTGATATGGCGGCGATCCTCGCGCAGATGCGCGGTGATGCCGTCGGCACCGGCCTGCTCGGCCAGGATGGCGGCACGGATCGGGTCGGGGCTGGCACCGCCGCGCGCGTTGCGCACGGTCGCCACATGGTCGATATTCACGCCAAGACGCAGGTGGGGAACAGACATGACGGGATTTCCTTTCCGACTCGCTCGCGCCCGACCCTAGCCGGGATTTTCCGGGTTTGGCAGATCGGCCTGCGCCTTTTTCTTGATCGCCTCGAACTTGGCCTTGATCTTGGAGCGGCGGCGTTTCTGATAGGTGCTGATAACCGGCAGGCTGAGGTAGTAACAGAGCACACCCGCAAAGATACCCGGTGCGATACCACCAACCAGATAGGGAAAGAACACCTCTTCATAGAACAGGTCGAGTGCCTGCCAGTCGGCGTCGCGATCGGTGAAGAGCGCCAGGAAATTATCCTTCAAGTCGCCCGCGGCACGGGCAAACTTGCGCATCAGGCCCTGTTTGGCGCCTTCGTGAAACTCGGTCCCCAAAAGGAAATGGCCGGTCTGCAAAGAGATCACCCCGATCGGCACATAGGTCAGCGGATTGCCGAAGAATGTCCCGCTGAGCCCGGCCAGGATATTGCCGTTGATCAGCCGTGCCAGAACCGCCGCGATCACGAAATGGATGCCATAAAACGGTGTGAACGAGGCGAACACCCCAGCCCCGATGCCACGCGCGATACGTTCGGGCCGGTCCGGCAGACGGCGGACCCGGTGTTTGACATAGTGAAAGGCTCGGGTCCAACCGCCACGCGGCCAGATCAGTTCCCACAGCACCTGCAGCGGAGAGCGTCGATCTCGGCGCTTGAAAACCACGCTTGGATGTCCTTTCCCTGCCTGTCGGCCTTTACCCGGCCGCGGCGCCCGCTTTGGCCTTTTCCCTGTAGCGCTCGACCGAGGCCACGTCACCCTCGGCCTCGAGCGCCAGCATCAACGAATGCAACTGTTCCACATCCCGCAATTCGACGCTGATCATCAGGCGATAGAAATCCGGTTTGCGGTCTATGAATTCCAGGTTGGAGATATTGGCCTTCTTCTCACCGATCAATGTGCAAATCCGTCCCAGCACCCCGGCATCATTGCCGATGGTCAGGTCCAGCGTAGCACCATAGGCGGCAGGGTGGGTGCCGGAATGCCAGTGCAGATC